>NZ_JBIUWQ010000009.1:0-78331 GCF_044743525.1 Pseudomonas sp. NPDC087598
CTTGCGCGAGTGGTATTTGCGCTGCTGAAGGGGCAAAGCGAATATCAGCCGAAAGCCGGTTGAGGGCTTCCCCTCAACCATAGAATCTCCCACAGTGTCCGTGGCGTACCCAGGTTCTATGTACACCGCAAAACCTGTGGGAGCCTGGCTTGCCAGCGATGAACGATGACGCGGTGTCAGGGCTGCACTTACAATGCGTGCACCTCAAACACCGGCCCGCCCATGGACATCGACCTCGCCCGCACCTTCCTCGAAATTGTCCGCCACGGCAGCCTCGCCGCCGCCGCGCAGAAGCTCTTCGTCACGCAAACCGCGATTACCGCGCGGGTGCAGAAACTCGAAAGCCAATTGGGCAGCACGCTGTTCGTGCGCAACCGCGCCGGGGCGAAATTGACGCCGAACGGCGAAGCGTTCGTGGTCTACGCCAATCAACTGGTGCAGACGTGGGAAGCCGCGCGTCGCGACTTGCCGCTGCCCGAGGGCTATCACAACGTGTTGCACATCGGCGGCGAAGTCAGCCTGTGCAATCCGCTGATGCTTAGCTGGGCTGCGGAACTGCGTCAAAAGATTCCCGGCCATGCCTTGCGCATGGAAATTCGCGACGGCGAAAACCTGCTGCGCCAACTCGAACTCGGTGTGCTCGATGCAGCGCTGGTCTATCAGCCGGAATACTGGCCCGGCCTGCAGGTCGAGCAAGTGCTGGAAGAAAAACTGATTCTGGTGCGCACCCCGGAGCGTGCCGATCCCTACGTCTACATCGATTGGGGCCCGGACTTCCGCCGTCAACACGATGCCGCCCTGCCGGAGAAAGCCAAAGCCGCGCTGAGTTTCAACCTCGGCCCGCTGGCCCTGCAATACATCCTTGAACACGGCGGCAGCGGTTATTTCCGTACCCGCGTGGTGCGCACGTATCTGGAAAGCGGTGCTCTGGAACCGGTGACCAAAGCCCCTGAATTCGGCTACCCGACCTATCTGGTGTACTCCCGCGACCGTGACTCGGCGACGCTGCAACAGGCCTTCGATCTGCTGCGCAAAGTGATCGAAGCCGATGACGACTGGTCGCAACGCTGGAATCCGTTGAGCTGAATCTGCCGTTCTACACCGGATCATGGCGCATGTGACCTCAAGGTCCGGCCTGCACAAATGGCCGGATCGGCTAATCTGCCGGGTATAACAACAATACCCACAGGTGAACGCAGTGAGGCAGACCACCGAGGCATTTCGCAGCCGCTATCGTGCGGCGATCCATCCGTTCTACAACCCGTGGCTGCACGGCGCCTTCGTGCTGCTGTTCGGTGTGCTGGCCATCGGCGCATTCTGGAGCAGCGTCGACCAGGTCAATTGGCTGGAATGGCTGACCGTGCCGCTGACGCTGTTGTTCTTCAACTTCGGCGTGTACATGGTCCATCGTCATCTCGGCCATCATAAAAAAGCCTTCGCGAAAATGTTTTACGCCCGCCACGCCGGCGACCATCACAGTTTCTTCACCCCCGGCCACATGACCTACGACAGTGCCCGCGACTGGCGGGTAATTCTGTTCCCGGCGTGGCTGATCGTGATCCATACGCTACTCATCACCCTGCCCTTGTGGTGGCTGGTAGCGCAGGTCAACGCCAACGTCGCCGGGTTGTTCGGTGGCTGCATGGTCCTTGGTTATCTGACCTACGAAGTGTTTCACGCCGCCGAACACCTGCCTCCGGACAATCCACTGACGCGTCTGCCGTGGATCCGTCAGATGCGCCGCCTGCACGAATTGCATCACCGTCGCGAGCGTATGCAGGAGCGCAACTTCAACATCGTTCTGCCGCTGATGGACTACCTGTTCGGCACCCTGTATTGGGAGCCGGAAGCCGCCCCTTTGAGTTATTCGAGAATGCCCATGACCCGTCAACAGCACACGATCGATATCGCCGGCGACCCGATTGCCGTACTCGCCTATGCCGCCACGGTCAGCCGTTGGCCCGAGTGGCACCCCTCGTCGCTGAAAATCGACGGCCCGCAAGGCCCGTTGCATGCGGGTTCGGGGTTTGAAGAAGACATTCATGCCGGCGGCCGTACAGGTCATCTCCGCTGGCAAGTGACCGAGTACCTGCCGGGGCGGCGCTGGTGTGCTCGGGCTCAGGGTGATCACGGCTTGTCGCTGGAGCTGACGTATGAATGCGCGGCCGAAGGTGCCGGCACGCGATTTGTGCGCACGCTGGATTATCGTTTTGACGGCTTGGGTATGCGCATCGCCAATCGGCTGTTGCTGAAACGACGTATCGAGCGCGAATCCGCCGCTTCCATGCTCGCGCTACGGGACAGGGCTGCGCAGTACCTGGCGTCAGCGAGGGCCAGCGCATGAAGTGGCAGCGGGTGCTGTTTGTGCTGATTACCGTGGTCATCGCGTTTGTACTGCTGATGCCCACCCGGATTGAGCCCGTCGCCTGGCAGCCGTCACCGGCGCCCTCACTCAAGGATGGCGTCTATGCAGAAAATCAACGTCTGAAAAACATCGAGCAGGTCGGCCCGAGTGACATTGATGGCCCGGAAGCGTTGCTATTGGAAAGCGACGTTTTGATCACCGGATTGCACGATGGACGACTGATCAGCAGCAGCCTCGATGGCCAGCAACGCAAGGTGCTGGCCGATACCGGCGGGCGTCCGCTGGGCCTGGCGCGGCATCCCAACGGATTGCTGGTGATCGCTGACGGCGTCAAGGGTTTGCTCTCACTCGATGCTCAGGGCCAGTTGATACCCCTGAGCACTGCAGCCAATGGCTTGGCATTCGGTTTCACCGATGATGTGGCGATCGATAAATCCGGGCACTACGCCTACTTCAGCGATGCCTCCAGCCGTTGGGGCTATGGTCATGACGGCGAGGCGATCATTGAGCACGGCGGTGACGGACGCCTGTTGCGCTACGACTTCCAGACCGGCAAAACCAACGTGTTGCTCGACAAGCTGGAGTTCGCCAACGGCGTGACCCTCGGCCCCGATGATGCCTATGTGCTGGTCAACGAAACCGGTGCCTACCGCATCAGCCGCTTCTGGCTGACCGGGCCCAAGGCCGGCACCCACGACCTGTTCATCGACAACCTGCCGGGGCTGCCGGACAACCTCGCGTTCAATGGTCTCGACCGCTTCTGGGTGGCACTGTATGCGCCGCGCAATGCCTTGCTCGATGGCACCGCCGGGCATCCGTTCGTTCGCAAGATGATTGTCCGGGCGCTGACGGTGTTGCCGAAACCGGTGGAGAAGCGCGGGTTTGCGCTGGGGCTGGATTTGCAGGGCAAAGTGATTGCCAATTTGCAGGATGCCGGCAGCGGCAATTACTCGCCGATTACCACGGTTCGCGAGTATGGCGACTGGTTGTATTTCGGCTCGTTGAAGGCGACGCATATGGCGCGGTTGCCGTTGGCTGAAGCCTTGAAGTGAGGCTGGCGTTTCTGTGTCGGATTGACTGACGCCATCGCGGGCAAGCCAGTTCCCACAGGTACTGGATCGTTCGCACTATCTGTTAACGACAGAGATCCTTGTGGGAGCTGGCTTGCCAGCGATAGCGGTCTGTCAGTTGCTGGACTTGTCGAACTTTTCGGGGTCTTCGTCTGCGGGAAGATCCTTGTCCGGTTCTTCGGGATTGGCGGTGGTATGCGCCGGGCTGTTGGGTTCGGGATGGGTGGGCACGGGGTCGAATGCGCCCTGCTCTTCACTGGGAAATTTGTCGTTGTTCATAAGGCACCTCGCAAAGAGTCGATGATTGAGGACTCTGAACATTCGAGGTGCCGGTCGGGGCTGTCGTTCCATTCAATCCGCAACCGCAGGTCGGCGGATCAACAGCGACTCAGGACTTTGCCTGCAACTGCTCGACGATTTTGTCTTTGACCTGCAAGCGCTTCTCTTTGAGTTTCTTCAGCACATCGTCGCTGGGAGCATCCGACTGGGCGGTTTCGGCCTTGACCACTTCGGCATCAGCTTCGGAATACTTATTGATCAATGAATTCAGTAAAGGATCCTTGGAGCGTTTTTGCTGGATCTCGTCCTTTGCAATCTTCAAGTCCTGTAACAGGTCATGGGGAACCGGCATGGAACACCTCCGTGAGTTGATCGGTGGCCAACGCGACCGATTGCGCTGGTCAGCTATCAGAATGGCCTCGGAAAGGCCGTTCTGTCGACCACCTGTCAGACCAGCGGTGCCCGTTCGTCGCCCTGTCGCAAATGCGATAAAACCTTTGTCCGCCGCCCTGCCTCCATTGAATAACGCTCACAACAAACTGCGTGGAGATACACCAATGGACGGATTCAACCTGCGTCACCTCGCCCTCGCTGTCGCACTGAGTGCCAGCATGGGCAGCGCCTTTGCGGCCACCGACAATAATTTCGTCGATAACGCCGCTGCCGGTGGCATCGCCGAAATCGAAACCAGCCGTCTCGCCCTGGAAAAAAGTCAGTCGGCCGACATCAAGGCGTTCGCCAACATGATGATCACCGATCACGGCAAGGCCAACGATGAACTTGCGACGATCGCCAAGGCCCATGACATTAAGGTTCCGGACGACACCACGCTGGTCAAACAGGCTAAAGAGAAAATTCTTGATATGCGCGACGAGTCCTTTGATGCGGCCTACGCCAACAATCAGGTCAAGGCCCACGAAGAGACCATCGAGCTGTTCAAGAAAGAAGCCAATACCGTGACGGACGACCAGGTCAAAGGCGCGACCGAGCTGAAAGCCTTTGCGCAAAAAATGCTGCCGGCGCTGGAAAAACACCTCGCGGCGGCGAAAGAGCTGCAGGCCAAACATCCGAGCAAATAGCCTTTTCCCTCACCCTGGCCCTCTCCCAGAGGTAGAGGGGCCTGACCGGGTTGTTCTTTCGAGATGGACCGACGTGAACCACCGAGGTGAACCCGGTTTTGAGAAGCCCCCGATTGGCTCCCTTTCCCCCTCTCCCATTGGGAGAGGGCTGGGGTGAGGGGCTGGTTCTCATTGGCAACACAAAATCAGAAAAAAAATGCCGCATCCAACAATGCGGCATTCGACTTACTAACCTCCTGACTAACCCCCGTCCGTATCAATATCGGCATCCGTCTCCTCACCCGGCTGCGGACGATCCGGCTTCGGCTTGAAACCCGGGCTGAACTCATTGTCGTTATCCGTGTGTCGATTCTTCTGGTCCACCGCCGGATCGGCACTCTGCGTCTGCTCAGTGTCGCCCTGCTTTTGCGCAGGCTGCGTCGGCGCCGGTTGCCCCGGCACTTGCGGGTCGATCGCCGGATCATTGCGGTTGATTGGCTCCGCGGATTGATTTTGCTCGTTCATAAGCACCTCTTAGGTCAAAGCGGGCGCGACCGAAACCAGTCGGGCCTTGCCGATTCGAAGCCACTACCGCGCCAACGTTCAAAACATCGCGCCTTGCAGGCATGCCGACTAGAGTTACCGAGGCGTTTCTTGCGCCAGATCAAAAATATCCTTGCAAGAGCGAACAACTATTTCGAACGGCAACGGTCACTGACTTCGCGCCGATCAGTTTTAAGAAATCGGCCCCCAATTCGCTACGGAGCAACAGGCACATGGCAGCACTGCAGAACAGCACACTCGATGCGATGAAAAACAAACAGGCACAACTGCTGGGCGAATGGATCAACGGACTGGAAACCAGCGGCGCCACCCGCAACCTGAAAGACCACGACGTGCAACAACAGACCAGCGAGTTCCTGCAACTGGTCGTTAGCGGGCTGGAAAACGACAACGGCACCAACATCAATGCACCAGGCTGGGAAGCCACGCGGCAGTTCCTCGAAAAGCTGTCGCACAGCCGCGCCCTGCTCGGCCAGGATTCGCAACAGACCGCCAGCTTCATTTTCTCCCTCAAAGGCCCGTTGTTCACCCTGCTGCAAAGTCACTACAAAGACCAACCGGCACTGCTGGCAGAACAGCTGTGGGAAGTCTCCGAGCTGCTCGACGCCTTCGGCCTGCACACCATCCGCACGTTCCAGAAATCCCGTGAAGCGGTGATCAAGCGTCAGCAGGAAGAGCTGCTCGAACTGTCCACGCCGGTGGTCAAGCTGTGGGACGGCGTACTGGCGTTGCCGATGATCGGCACCCTCGACTCCCAGCGCACACAAGTGGTGATGGAGTCGCTGCTGCAACGCATCGTCGACACCGGTTCGGAAATCGCCATCATCGACATCACCGGCGTGCCGACCGTCGACACCTTGGTCGCTCAGCACCTGCTGAAAACCGTGACGGCGATCCGTCTGATGGGGGCCGATTGCATCATCAGCGGCGTGCGTCCGCAGATCGCGCAAACCATCGTTCACCTTGGTCTCGACCTGCAAGGCGTGGTCACCAAGGCCAATCTGGCCGATGCACTGAAACTGGCCCTGACCCGCCTGGGTGTCAGCCTCGTCAAGACGGTTTAAGCATGGAACGTATCCCGATTCTTCAAATGGGCGAATTCCTGCTGGTGACCATTCAGGTCGACATGCATGACCAACTCGCCCTGACCCTGCAGGACGATCTGTCCGAACGCATCAGCAAAACCTCGGCGCGTGGGGTGTTGATCGACATCTCGGCGCTGGACATGGTCGATTCGTTCATTGGCCGCATGATCGGCACCATCTCCGGGTTGTCGAAAATCATGGACGCCGAGACCATGCTGGTTGGCATGCAACCGGCGGTAGCGATCACGTTAGTCGAGCTCGGTCTGACCCTGCCCGGCGTCAGCACGGCGTTGAACGTCGAGCGCGGGATGAAACTGTTGCAGGAACGAGTACGCCAGCAATGACCGTGCGCAGCAGCGGTACTCAACCGATCAATATCGAACAGGACGTGGTGCTGGCCCGGCAGACGGCGCGTAAACTGTCCACCGAGTGCGGCATGCGCCTGATCGACCTGACCAAACTGGTCACGGCCGTCTCGGAGCTGGCGCGCAACACCATGGTTTATGGCGGTGGCGGCGACATGGACTGGCAGATCCTCGAGGACAACGGCCGTGTCGGCCTGCGCCTGACCTTTCGCGATGAAGGCCCGGGCATTCCCGACCTCAAACTGGCGATGACCGACGGCTGGACCTCCGGCAGTGGTCTGGGTCTGGGCCTGACGGGCGCGAAACGGCTGGTCGACGAATTCGAACTGGACACCGAGCCCGGCAAGGGCACTCGCATAACGATTACCCGATGGACATGAACATCAGTGGGTCACTGACCCAGGTATTACTGATCGAAGACAGCAGTCAGATCGGCCATGCCCGGCGCAGCGCGCAACAGCTCGCCGAACAACATGGTTTTGGCGAAAGCGATGCGGGACGCGTGGCACTCATAGCCACCGAGCTGGCGAGCAATCTGCTCAAGCATGCCGGTCACGGCGAACTGCATCTGCGGTTATTGCCGCGACAGGGCGACGCCGGTATCGAGATGATCGCGGTGGACCGGGCCAAGGGCTTTGACTTGCAGGCGTGTCTGACCGACGGTTTTTCCACTGGCGGCACCCAGGGCATCGGCCTCGGCGCCGTGTCACGCCAGGCCGACGTGTTTGACGTGTACGCCGATCATCGCGGCGCGGTGCTGCTCGCCCGTTTGTATCCGCGCAGCGACCGCCAGGCGGATCTGCTGTACGGCGTCAGCCAGCACTCGTTGCATAACGACCCGGCCTGCGGCGATGTCTGGCATCTGGCGTATCACGGCGGCGATATCAGCGCACTGATCGTCGATGGTCTCGGCCACGGCGAAGACGCCGAGAAAGCCGCTCGCGCTGGCGAACAAGCGTTCGCCGATGCTCCGTTCAGCTCACCGGTGATGCTGATGGAAGACATGCACCGCGAGATGATCGGCACCCGTGGCGGCGCCGTGGCGTTTGCGCAGTTCCACGCCGACCGCGCCAGCCTGACGTTTGCCGGGGTCGGCAACATCGGCGCCAGTCTGATTGCCGCCGACAAGTCGCGCGGCCTGGCTTCGCACCCGGGTATCGTTGGCGGCCAATACCGAAAAGCCCAGCCCTTTGACTATGCTCACGTGAACGGACATCTATTGATCATGTACAGCGACGGCTTGCAGTCCCGTTGGAATCTTCAAGACTATCCCGGTCTGGTGCACCGCCATCCCGCCGTGATAGCCAGCGTCCTGCATCGCGACTTCTGTCGCGGGCGTGACGATGTAACGGTACTGGTCGTTGCCCTGGAGGCCGCCCATGGCTGAGTCGCCCAACTTGAGCAATGCCGAACAGGCCGCGCTGATCGCGCAGCTGCAAAGCGAAACGGCGGCCCTGCGTGAAGAACTCGACGAAACCAATCAGGGCGTGTTGGCCCTGTACGCCGAACTCGACACCCAGGCCGAAGAACTGCGTCAGGCCTCGGATCTGAAAAGCCGCTTTCTGTCGTACATGAGCCACGAGTTTCGCACCCCGCTGGGTTCGATCCTGAGCATCAACAGCTTGCTGGCCGACGAACTCGACGGGCCGCTGAGCCCCGAACAGCACAAACAGGTGGCGTTCGTCAGCAGCGCGGCCCGTGAACTCAGCGACATGGTCGATGACTTGCTCGATCTGGCGAAAATCGAGGCCGGGCGCATCACCATTTCCCCGGCATGGTTTGACATGTTCGACCTGTTCTCCGCCCTGCGCGGAATGTTCCGGCCGATTGTCGATGCAAGCGCAGTGGACCTGATCTTCGAAGAACCGGTCGGCCTGCCGCGCCTGTACACCGACGACAAGAAACTCGCGCAGATCCTGCGCAACTTCATTTCCAACTCGCTGAAGTTCACCACCCGTGGTGAAGTGCGGGTCTCGGCGCGACTGGAAGGTGCCGATAAAGTGCGCTTTGCCGTCACCGATACCGGAATAGGTATCGCCGCCGAGCTGCATGGCGCATTGTTCGAAGACTTTTCCCAGGTCGACTCGCCGTTGCAGAAACGCCTGCGCGGCACCGGTCTGGGCTTGTCGTTGTGCAAGCGCTTCGCGGCCCTGTTGGGTGGCGAGGTCGGCATGGACAGCGCGCCGGGGGTCGGTTCGACCTTTTTCGTGATCATTCCGTTGGCGATCGCTTTGGAGAACGTCGATGAAACGTGACATCCGCCTGTTGATCGTCGATGACAACGTCGCCACTCGCTATGCCTTGCGCAAGCGTCTGGAGCGCCATGGGTACGAGGTGCTGGAGGCCGGCACCGGCACCGACGGCCTGGCGTTGATCGAGAGCGAACCGCTTGATGCACTGATTCTCGACGTCAACCTGCCGGACATGAGCGGCTTCGACATCGTGCGCATCCTGCGGGCCGATCCGCGCACCGCTTTGCTGCCGGTGATCCATGTCTCGGCCGCATCGATCCAGACTGGCGATATCATCACCGGCCTCAACGCCGGGGCCGACGCCTACCTGATTCATCCGGTCGACCCGGACGTGCTGCTGGCGACGCTGCGTACGTTGCTGCGGGTGCGCGACACGGAAAATGCCTTGCGCGAAAGCGAGGCGCGGTTTCGCGAAATCTTCGCCAATGTTTCCGCGCCGATTGCGGTCCTCGATGCCACTCTCAAGGTGCATGAGTGCAATCACGCATTCAACCAGCTGATTCTGGATAACCGCGATCCACAAACCCTGAGCGAATGCTTCGCCGACGAACAAGGCGCCATTCTCAATGAACTGCGGTTGCGCCTGGTCGATGGCGAACGCTGGAAAGGCACGCTGAACATGCGCGTGCAGGGTGAGATTCGCGAGACCGAGTGGCAGATTTCGCCGTATCGCACCCCGGAACTGAGCCTGGTGTTCGTCGAAGACGTCACCGAACATCGCCATCGTGAGCGTTCGCATCTGGCGCGCCTGGACGACACCACGTCGCAACTGGCGCGCGCCGAATCGCAGTTGCTGCAAGTGCAGAAAATGGATGCACTGGGCAAGCTCACCGGCGGTATCGCCCACGACTTCAACAACCTGCTGACCGGCATCATCACCAGCCTTGAGTTGATCCAGAAACGCATCGCCGATGAGCGCCCGGAAAAAGTCAGGTTTTACGCCGAAGCGGCACTGAATTCGGCGATGAGCGCCGCCGCCCTCACCCACCGCTTGCTGGCGTTCGCGCGCCAGCAACCGCTGGACACGCGACCGGTGGACATCAACGAGCATGTGCGCTCACTTGAAGAACTGTTGGTGCGCACCATCGGTGAACGGATTGCCCTCAAACTTGAACTGACCAATAAACCAGCGATTGCGCTGGTCGACCCGAGTCAGCTGGAAAGCGCGATGCTCAACCTGGTGATCAACGCCCGCGATGCGCTGCCCCAGGGCGGTAACATCTGGGTCAACACCTATGCGGCGTACTCCCACGGTGATCCGAATCTGGCCGACGGCGCCTATGTCGCGTTGTCGGTGCGCGATGACGGCACCGGTATCGAACACAATGTGATCGACAAGGTTTTTGATCCGTTCTTCACCACCAAACCGCTGGGCCAGGGCACGGGGTTGGGGCTGTCGACGATTTATGGTTTTGCCCGCCAGTCCGGCGGCGATGCACATATCCGCAGCGTGGCCCGACGCGGCACCGAAGTGACGATCATGTTGCCGGCCACCAGCGATCCAACCGGGGTCGACATTCCAGCGCCGGCGGTCGATCCGCAAGGCAGCGGCGAGCATGT
Organism: Pseudomonas sp. NPDC087598; assembly: GCF_044743525.1. NCBI lineage: Bacteria > Pseudomonadati > Pseudomonadota > Gammaproteobacteria > Pseudomonadales > Pseudomonadaceae > Pseudomonas > Pseudomonas sp. NPDC087598. The sequence goes on from NZ_JBIUWQ010000009.1 coordinate 10,599, forward strand.
GCTGATTGTCGAGGACATGCCCTCGGTGCGGATGTTCGTCACCGAAGTGCTGGAGGATGCGGGTTATCGCTGCACTCAGGCGGCTGATATCGAGACAGCGCTGGAGCGTCTGCAAAATGATCCGACAATCAACCTGCTGCTGTCCGACGTTGGTTTGCCACGCATGAGCGGCCGCGAACTGGCGGACGTTGCCCGAGGCTGGCGCGAGGGCTTGCCGATCCTGTTCATGACCGGCTACGCCGAAACGGCGATCAATCGCCAAGTGTTCCTCGGCGACGGCATGGAGATGCTGGTCAAACCGTTCCAGATCAGCGAACTACTCGATAAGGTCCGCCGTACGATCGACGGCGCCTGAACCACCGCTATCGCGAGCAGGCTCGCTCCCACATTGGATCTGTGATCGACACTAATCCCCGTGGGAGCGAGCCTGCTCGCGAAGACCATAGCCCAGACACCTCGATTATTGGCTTAAAGCGCGGGCGAGGAACGGCGCGGTTCGGCTCTTCTTGCTGGCGGCAACTTTCTGCGGGGTGCCAGCGACGACAATCTTGCCGCCCTGATCCCCTGCCCCCGGGCCGATGTCGATCACCCAGTCGCTCTGCGCGACCACGCGCATTTCATGCTCGACCACGATCACTGTGTGCCCGGCCGATACCAGCGTATCCAGTTGCTCCAACAGCCGATCAACATCCCGCGGATGCAGGCCGGTGGTCGGTTCATCCAGCACATACAAAGTCGCGCCACGCTGATTGCGCTGCAACTCGGTGGCCAGTTTGATCCGTTGCGCCTCACCACCGGAGAGCTCCGTGGCCGGTTGTCCGAGCCGCAGATAACCCAGGCCGATATCGTGCAGCACCTCCAGCGCACGACGAATGCCCGGCTGCCCGGCAAACACCGCCACGGCTTCATCGACAGTCAGTTGCAACACCTGCGCAATGCTCAAGCCTTCCCACAAAACCGCCAAAGTCTGCGGGTTGTACCGCGCGCCATGACAGGTCGTGCACGGCGCATACACGCTGGGCATGAACAGCAACTCGACACTGACAAAGCCTTCACCTTCGCACGTTGCGCAACGACCCTTGGCGACGTTGAAGGAAAACTGCCCGGCGTCATACCCCGCTGCCCGCGCCTCGGGTGTCGCGGCAAACAGCTTGCGCACGTTGTCGAACAGCCCGGTGTATGTCGCCAGATTGGAGCGTGGCGTGCGGCCGATAGGTTTCTGATCGACCTGCACCAGCCGTTTGATCGACTCCAGACCGGCAATGACCTGACCGCTGCTGGCCTGCGGCGCGTCGTCTTCCAGACTCGGTTCTTCAGTTTCAACCTCGACAGTCGCACGTCCCAGTTGCGCGCCGACCAATTCCAGCAACGCCTGACTGACCAGACTCGACTTGCCGGAGCCGGACACGCCGGTCACCGAAGTGAAACAGCCCAAGGGAAATTCAGCGCTGAGGTTGCTCAGGTTATTGCGGCTGATGCCCGCCAGTTTCAACCAGCCCGAGGGCTTGCGCGCCGCCCGTGCCGGACGTTGCTGGTTGGCAAACAGATAGGCGCGGGTCTGCGACTCTGCCACCTCGGCCAGCCCTGCCGGCGGACCGCTGTACAAGACCCGCCCGCCCTTCTCGCCCGCCGCTGGCCCAACATCGATCAGCCAGTCAGCACGGCGCATGGTTTGCAGATCATGCTCGACCACAAACAGCGTATTGCCATCGGCCTTCAAACGCTGCAAGGCTTCGAACAGTGCCTCGCCATCGGCGGGATGCAGACCCGCAGAAGGCTCGTCGAGCACGTAGATCACCCCGAACAGCTGCGAGCCCAATTGCGTGGCCAGCCGCAACCGCTGCAGCTCACCGGACGACAAGGTCGGCGTGCTGCGCTCGAGTGCCAGATAACCCAGGCCGAGATCGGTCAAGGTGCTGACGCGCTCCAGCAGATCCTCGGCAATGCGCTGCGCCGCCAGACGCTTTTCCAGCGACAGGTTCGGCGTGTGCCGCACATCCGGCGCGCTGGCGTGGCCACTGGCGCCCTGGGCGATGCGTTGCTGGCGCGCTGCGCGGGTCTGCGCATGGCTCAAGGTCTCGCCGGTTTCCTCGGCGTGCTCCAGATAACTGGCCGCCGCCACCGGCCGCAGCACTTCGGCGACTTGCAACAACGGCATCTGCGACAGCTCGCCGATGTCATAGCCGGCAAACGTCACCGACAACGCCTCGCGCTTAAGGCGTTTGCCCTCGCACAACGGGCAGGGGCTGCCGAGCATGAACTGCGCAACGCGCTTCTTCATCAGCGCACTTTGCGAATGTGTGAACGTATGCAGGATGTAGCGCCGGGCGCCGGTGAAGGTGCCCTGATAACTCGGCTCCAGCTTGCGCTTGAGGGCTACGCGGGTTTCCTCCGGGGTCAGCCCGGCGTACACCGGCACGGTCGGAGTTTCATCGGTGAAGAGAATCCAGTCGCGCTGCTTTTTAGGCAGCTTGCGCCACGGAATGTCGACGTCGATGCCCATGGTCACGAGGATGTCACGCAGGTTCTGCCCCTGCCATGCCAGCGGCCAGGAGGCTACGGCGCGCTGGCGAATGGTCAGGTTCGGATCGGGCACCATCAGCGCTTCGGTGACTTCGAACACCCGACCCAGCCCATGACACTGCGGGCAGGCACCCTGCGGCGTGTTCGGCGAAAAGTCCTCGGCGTACAACATCGCCTGCCCCGGCGGATAACTGCCGGCGCGGGAGTAAAGCATGCGGATCAGGCTCGACAGCGTGGTCACGCTGCCCACCGATGAGCGCGTACTCGGTGTTCCGCGCTGCTGTTGCAGGGCCACGGCGGGCGGCAGGCCTTCGATGGAATCGACATCCGGCACGCCGACCTGATCAATCAGCCGCCGCGCATAGGGCGCCACCGATTCGAAATAGCGCCGCTGCGCTTCGGCATACAAGGTCGAGAACGCCAGCGACGACTTGCCCGAGCCGGACACCCCGGTGAATACCACCAACGCATCGCGGGGGATGTCGACATCGACGTTCTTCAAATTATGTTCACGGGCGCCGCGCACCCGAACCATGCCGGCGGGTGCTTTGGAATTACGCTTGGAGGTCATTGGCGGGCCTTTTCTGAAATTTGAAAGCGGTCTCTCTAGCGGCTTACACCCCTGAGACTATTGAAATCCCTGTGCCTAGTGATATCCCTGAGACTGGTGATATCCCTGAGACTGGTGATATCCCTGTGGCGAGGGAGCTTGCTCCCGCTCGGCTGCGAAGCAGTCGTAAAACCAGACGCCTAAATAGATTTGGCAGCCTGGTTTGGGGCTGCTTCGCAGCCCAGCGGGAGCAAGCTCCCTCGCCACAAAGAACAATGAGATAGCAGGTTATGCACCCAACACCGAACGAATCATCTGCAACAGCGCTTCGGGGCTATAGGGTTTGCCTAAGAGATGCGTGTCGGGACTGAGTTGGTGATTGCGCGAAATGATGTCGCGGGTGTGCCCGGAGGTGAACAGCACCGCCACCGGTGGCGACTGGACCTTGGCCCACGCCGCCAGATCGGAGCTCTTGATCAGCCCCGGCATGACCACGTCGGTGAAAATCAGGTCAATTTCAGCGCCCTCCAGCAGCATCTGCATCGCCGCGTCGCCATTGCCGGCAGTCAACACGCGATAGCCTTCTTCGCGCAGCAATTCCACCGCCGAGGCGCGCACCGCATCGTTGTCCTCGACCACCAGAATCGTTTCGTGACCACCACGCTGCTGCGGGTCGATGCTCGGCGACTCATCAACGATCGCACGCAGGCTGCGCGGAAAGTACAACTGCACCCGCGTCCCCTCGCCCACGGTGCTGTCGATCTCGACATGCCCGCCACTCTGTTTGACAAAACCGAAGACCATGCTCAAGCCAAGCCCGGTGCCCTGGCCGTCAGCCTTGGTGGTGAAGAATGGTTCGAATACCTGTTCGAGCATCTGCGGCGGGATGCCCGCGCCGGTATCGCTGACCGCGACGCGGACAAACTCTCCCGGGAGAATCCCTTTGCCGATGCAGAACTCGCGGTCGAGCCTTACGTTGGACGCGCTGAGCCCGATGGTGCCCTCGCCCTTCATCGCATCGCGGGCATTGATAGCCAAGTTGAGAATGGCGTTTTCCAGTTGATTGCGGTCGACGTTGATGTGCCACGGCTCGTGCGGCAACTGCACGTCGATCTGAATGGTTTCACCCAGCGCCCGCTGCAACAACTCACCGACGCCCTCAAAGATCTGCCGAGGATTGCACACCGCCGGCGACAGCGGCTGGCGACGGGCGAACGCGAGCAATTGCGACGACAACTTGGCCCCACGCTCGACCGCCGCCAGCGAGGCGCTGACTCGCCGCTGCACGTTGGCGTTGTCGCGCTCATGGCGCGCCAGCAAATGCAGGTTGCCGGCGATCACTTGCAGCAGGTTATTGAAGTCATGGGCCACGCCACCGGTGAGCCCGCCAATCGCTTCAAGCTTCTGCGATTGGCGTAATTGCTCCTCGGCGGCCAGTCGCGCCTCGACTTCATCGGCCACTCGCTGCTCAAGGTTGCGGGTGAATTTCAGCAGGGATTCTTCGGCGTTCTTGCGTTCATGGATGTCGATCAAGACGCCCGGGAAACGCAAGGCTTCGCCGCGTTCGTTGAACTCGCAGCCGCCGCTGGCCAGTACCCACAGGTAACTGCCATCGCTGCGCAGGACCCGGTATTCGGCGTTATACGGCTCGCCGGTCTGCACGCAATGGGCGACGCGTTCCTGAACCCAGGCGCGGTCATCGGGATGAATGCGCGATTCGGCAATGTGCTGCGCCAGGTTGCTCAGATCATGTTCCGGCGGATAGGAAAACGTGCGGGCAAAACGCTCATCCGCCGACAGCACATTGTTCTTCACGTCCCAGACGAACGAGCCGAGCAAGGCCCCGGCATTCAACGCCAGCCGCACGCGCTCGTTGTCCGCGCGATAAGCCTCCTCGGCGGCCTGGCGCAAACGCTCGGAACGCATGAACTCGGTGGTTTCCACCACCATCGCCATGACCCCGGACGGACGGCCGTCATCGCCAGCCACGGGGCTGTAATACAGATCCATCCAGACGTCTTCGGGAACGCCGTCGCGCAACAGCACCAGTTCCTTGTTGCGATAGGACAAGGTGCCGCCGGCCAGACAGGTATCCACCACATGTCGGTTGAACTCGGCGACTTCCGGCCAGCCCAGCTCCACCGGAGAGCCGAGCAGATACGGATGACGACCACCGGCGAATTCCGAGTAGGCATCGTTGTAGATCATGTAACCGGCATGCCCCCAGAGCATCACCATCGGCAGCGGCGAGGCAAGCATCATCTGCACCGTGCTGCACAGACTGGCCGGCCAGTCCCGCAACGGACCGAGTGCGGTGGCGCTCCAGTCGAATGCACAAATGCGTCCGGCCATTTCGCCTTTCCAGCCGCCACAGCCGTGGCTATCAGATAAAAACTGCATCGACTGACTCAGTGTCCTGTGGTGGTTGCCCGATAAACCGTGACGCCCAAAACGACGCAACGCCCGTGTGTTTCGAGCGTTGCCGAGCGCATTGGTTTCATTAGAGGTATAGCCGATTTCGCACTGTCTGGAACTCAGACCCCGATCAGGTGCTTGAGCGGATGGTAGCCAGTTTTCATCTTCGCGGCGACGTCCAGAATCGCCTTTTCGATGCCGTTGAGATGCATGCAGGTCAACTCGATGGCGGCGCTCTGATTACCGGCCTCGATGTACTCGATCAGACGCAGGTGTTCATCGTCGCGACAGGCTTCGTGGCTGTCGTCATCCAGCGCGGCGGCGTACAGCGAGGCACGGGAAATCAGCTTCTGAAACCAGTCGAGCAGCACCGGGTTGTTGAGGCTGCGAGCGAGTTTGATATGGAACTCGCCGAGCAGATGAATCAGCCGTTCGTGATCCCCTGCCGCGTGCGCCTCGTCTTCCAGCAGCAGGTGTTCACGCAAGTCCTGCATCGCGGCGGTGTCCTTGCGCCGGCACAGTTCGGTGACGATGCCGATCTCGATCAGCCGTCGGGTTTCGAACAGCGAGCGGATCTCTTCGTTGCTCGGCAGCGACACCGATGCACCTTTATTGGGCTCGGTGGTGACCAGTCCATCGGCCTCCAATTGCTTGAGCGCGGCGCGCACCGACGTGCGGCTGACATTGAACAGCTCCGCCAGCGATGCCTCGCCCAACTTCATCCCCGGGCGCAACGAGCGCTTGCTGATCGCCTCGTAAACCCCTTGGTAGACGCGGTCGACCGTGGTTTCCAGTTTCTTTTCGGTCATTCGAAAGCTCCTTTAGCGTCGGGCAACCAGCCCCTGGCGATGCATGGCCATGGAAAAAGGGGGTTGCACACGCAGATTAATCCGGGTATTTCTAAATTGCATTCAGATATTGCATACAATAATTAGAGGATTGCACCATTATGGGTCAACCAATAGCAATTGAAGTGCGTAACGTTTCCAAACGGTACTCTGATGATCCTGGCCTCGCGCCGGCCCTCGACAATGTTTCGGTGAATATCACCGACAACGAATTCTTCACCCTGCTCGGCCCTTCTGGCTGCGGCAAAACCACCTTGTTGCGCACCATCGCCGGTTTCGAACACGTCAGTGAAGGCGAGATTCGTCTGGCCGGTGAAACGGTCAATCACCTGCCGCCGTTCAAGCGTCGGGTCAACACGGTATTCCAGAGTTACGCGCTGTTTCCGCACATGAGTGTTGCGCAGAATATCGCCTTCGGCCTCGAGATGCAGGGTCTTGAGCGCAAGTTGATTCCGGATCGCGTCAACGAAATGCTCGCGCTGGTGCAAATGGAGCATCTGGCCGGACGCAAACCGGCCGAACTGTCCGGCGGCCAACAGCAACGCGTGGCTCTGGCCCGGGCCTTGGCGCCGAAGCCGAAAGTCCTGTTGCTCGACGAACCGCTGTCGGCGCTGGACCTGAAGCTGCGCAAGGAAATGCAGGTCGAACTCAAGCGTGTGCAGATAGAAGCCGGGATCACCTTCATCTTTGTCACCCACGATCAGGAAGAAGCGCTGACCCTGTCCGATCGCATCGCGGTGATGTCCGCCGGCAAGATCCTGCAGATCGGCACGCCGACCGATATTTACGAACATCCGCAACACCGCTTTGTCGCGCAATTCATCGGCGACATCAACTTCCTCCCCGGTCACCTCAAACACGGCGAGCACAACGAAAAGCTCTTCGTGCCCAACGGCATGCCCGTGGAAATCGCCTGCCAGCCGCAGGGCTTCGACGGCAGCAGCGTGCAACTGGCGTTCCGTCCGGAGCGCTCGCAACTGGTCGATGCCAGCCAGCCGCATCACTTGCGCGGGGTGATCGAGGCGGTGTTGTACGTCGGCACCGCGACGCTGTACCAGTGCCGCTTGAACAACGACATCAAAGTCATGCTTCGCGAAAACAATGAAGGCCTGAACCGTGGCCGCGCCGTCGGCGAACGCGTTGCCGTGCACCTGCCGCCGCACGCCTGCCTGTTGATGGAGGCCTGAGATGAGCGTCAGCAGCACTTCCCCCGCTCTCAACCGTGCGCTGTTGCTCAGCCCGGTGGTGTTGACCCTGCTCGCCCTGATCGCGATTCCGCTGGGCATCATGGGCTACATCAGCCTGCTGCCGCGCAACACCTACGGCGGTGTCGACTGGCAGGCGCAATGGCAACTGCAAAGCTACGTGCAGCTGTTTTTCCAGGAAGGTTTCGACGGTGAACTGGAACTGAACTGGGTCTACGCTCAGGCGCTGTTGCGCTCGGTGCTGCAGGCCGGCGGCACCACGCTGTTGTGTTTCCTCTTCGGATTTCCGGTGGCGTTGTGGATGTCGAGCCTGACCCCACGCCGACGCAACCTGATGGTCTTGCTGATCACCATTCCGTTCTGGACCAACCTGCTGATCCGCAACTACGCGTGGCTGATCATCCTTCGCGAACAGGGCTGGGTCGCACAAAGCCTCAACGCGCTGTTCCCCGGCGCCGGTGGCATCACCCTGCTCTACAACGACTTCGCCGTCAGCGTCGGGCTGGTATACAGCTTCCTGCCGTTCATGATTCTGCCGATCTACTCGACCCTGGAAAAACTCGACTGGCGTCTGGTCGAAGCCGCGTATGACCTCGGTGCCAATCGCTGGCATGCGCTGCGGCGGATCATCCTGCCGCTGTCGATGCCCGGCGTGATTGCCGGTGCGCTGCTGGTGTTCGTGCCGAGCCTTGGTGCGTTCATCACCCCGGCGATTCTCGGCGGCGGCAAGACGTTGATGATCGGCAACCTGATCCAGCAGCAGTTCGGCACCGCGCGCAACTGGCCGCTGGGCAGCTCGCTGTCGTTCCTGTTGCTGGCGATTCTGCTGGTGTCGCTGGTGCTCTACGCGCTCTACAGCCGCAGCGCGGCGAAGCAGCTCAATCGAGGAGCGAAAGCATGATTTCCCTGCACCTGAAAAAACTCCCGGCGACCCGCGAAATCAGCCTGTTGATCCTCGCCTATCTGTACCTGCCGATCCTCGTATTGATCGTCTACAGCTTCAACGCCAATCGCTCGGCGACAGTGTGGACGGAGTTTTCGTTCGCCTGGTACGGGCGGATTATGGCCAACCCGTCGATCCAGACGGCGGCATTGAATTCGCTCATCGTTGCGACCATCGCCACAGTCTGCGCCACGGCCATCGCGCTGCTGGCGGCACTGGCGACGTACCGGCCGTTCTACGGACAGAAAATGGTCGAGGGCGGGATCAACCTGCCGCTGATCCTGCCGGAGATCGTCACCGCAGTGGCGACGCTGCTGCTGTTCATGGCGCTGGGGATCAAGCTCGGTTTGCTGACGGTGATCGTTGCGCACATCGGCTTCTGCATTCCTTTCGCGTATCTGCCGATTCGTGCGCGACTCAACGATCTGGACAAGAGCCTGCTGGAAGCGGCGAACGATCTGTACGCCAATCCGTGGCAGGTGTTCCGCCGCGTGACCTTGCCACTGCTGTGGCCGGCGGTGTTGTCCGGTGCGGTGCTGGCGTTCGTGGTCAGCCTCGACGATTTCATCATGACCTTCTTCGTCGCCGGCCCCGGTTCGACGACGTTGCCGGTGTACATCTTCTCGGCAATCAAGGCTGGCGTGACCCCGGAGATCAATGCGATCTCGACGCTGATGCTGGTGATTTCCATCGTGCTGGTGGTGCTGGCCTTCTGGCTGGGCCAACGCGGCAAACAACAATAAACCTGGAGCGCTCTGTTCATGAACATCAAAAACATGCGTTTGGCTGTGTCCGGTCTGGCCCTCAGTTATTTCACCGCGTTCAGCGCTCACGCCGCCGAGCCCAAGCAATTGTTCTTCTACAACTGGACCGATTACTACCCGGTGGACCTGCTGGCCAAGTTCGAAAAGGAGACCGGGATCAAGGTCACCATGGATGGCTACGACAGCAACGAAACCCTGCTCGCCAAGTTGCAGGCCGGCGGCGCCGCGTATGACGTGATCGTGCCGTCGCAGTCGATCATGCAGACGCTGATCAAGCAGGATCTGCTGATGGAGATCGACACGCCGAGCCTGAGCAATTTCCAGTACGTCAAAGGACCATTCCGCGACCCGAGTTTCGACCCCGGCCGCAAGTTTTCGGCACCGTATCTGTGGGGCACCACCGGGTTCTCCTACGACAGTGCGCGGGTCCCGGGGGGCAAACTGGATGATTCGTGGAAAGAGTTCTTCGAACCGCGCAAAGAGCTGCAAGGCCAACTCGCCGCGCTCGACACCTCCAGCAGCGTGATCAACGCCGCCAGCCATTATCTGAACGTCGACGAATGCAGCGAAAACCCGCAGGACGCCAAGCGCATTCTCGAACTGCTGCAAAAGCAGAAACCGTTCCTGAAGATGTACAGCTCGGACAACACCGTCGACCGCATGGCCTCGGGCGAAGTGATCATGATGCAGAACTGGAACGGCTCGACCGCCCGGGCGACGTTGCAGAAGAGCACGATCAAGTACGTCTATCCGCGTGAAGGCCTGGCGATGTTCCAGGACAACTTCGCCGTGCCGAAAAGCGCGCCGCACCCGGGCAACGCGAAGATCTTCATCGACTGGATGATGAAGCCGGAAAACGCCGCGGCTGTGTCCAATGCCATCGCCTATGCCAACGGGATTCAGAGCGACCAGTTGCTCGATGCGAAATGGAAAGTCATGGACGCCATCAACATGCCCGACGAATACGCCTCGCGCCTGCGCCCGGAGAAGGAATGCAGCAACAAGGCGCGCGAGCTGCAGGACCGGATCTGGTCGAAGCTCAAGGGTTGATCCGAGACCGAGGTGCGGCCTTCGCGAGCAGGCTCGCTCCCACAGGGGATTTTGGTTGCCCACACATTTTGAGTTCAACACATGGACCCATGTGGGAGCGAGCCTGCTCGCGAAGAGGCCCGCCCGGCCAACACATAATTCAAAGACCTGAATGAGGTTTGTATGACCCAGCCACACTGGCTACGCAACGTACGCCCCTACGGCGCCCCCGCCGAAGACCTGCTGATCGAAAACGGCCGCTTCACTCAACGCCGCCCAGCCTCCAACGCGCCGCTGACAGCCACCGACATCGACGGCCAGAACCAACTGCTCACCGCCCCTTTGGTGGAAAGCCACGTCCATCTCGACAAGACCCTCTACGGCCAACCCTGGCGCCCGAACAGCGCCGGCCCGACGCTCAAGGACTACATCAGCAACGAACGCCGCATTCTCCGTGAAGTAACAGCACCGATCGCCGAACGCGCCGGCGCGCTGCTGGAAAACTGCATCGCCCGTGGCTCGCTGACCATGCGCTGCCACGTCGACATCGATCCGGAATTTGGCCTGCGCCATGTCGAGGCCATGCAGCAATTGCGCGAGCGCTACCAAGACCTGATTGATCTGCAACTGGTGGTGTTCCCGCAGACCGGGCTGATCAGTCGTCCCGGCACCGCCGAACTGATGCGCGAAGCGATGGCGCTGGGCGTGGAAAACGTCGGTGGGCTCGACCCGTGTGGCATCGACAACGATCCCATCGCACAGCTGGATTTCGTCTTCAAACTGGCGGCTGAATTTGGCCGTGGCGTCGACATTCACCTGCATGACAAAGGTGAACTGGGCCTGTGGCAGATCGCGCGGATTGCCGATTACACCGAGCGCTTCAACCTGCAAAACCGGGTGATGATCAGCCATGCCTACTGCCTGGGCATGTTGCCGTGGAGTCAGGTCAAACCGCTGGCTGAACGTCTGGCGGCGCTGGGGATTTCGCTGATGAGTTCCGCCCCGGCCGATTGCGCCGTTCCACCGTTTCTGGCGTTGCGCGAGGTCGGCGTCAACGTTTGTCTCGGTTCCGACGGCATTCGCGATGCGTGGTCGCCGATGGGCAATGGCGACATGCTTGAGCGGGCGATGTTGCTGGCGTTTCGTTTTGACTTGGGCAAGGACGAAGAACTGGCGGCGGCGTTTGCAGCAGCCACGGTCAACGGTGCCCGGGCGTTGGGTATCGAGGGATATGGTTTCGACATCGGTGGGCCTGCGGATTTCCTGCTGATGCCCGTCGAGACGCTCGGTGAGGTGGTGGTGACGCGGCCACTGCGTCAGGTTTATCGCGGCGGTGAGCTGATCGCCAGCGGTGGCCGTTTGCTGGAAAGCCGTCTGTGAAACGCATCGGCCTGAAAGCCACTTGCGTGGTCGGCTTCGACGGCACCCGACATGTGCTGTGGCGTGACGGTGAAGTGGTGTTTTGCGGGGCGCGGATCGAGTTTGTCGGGCGCGGATATGCAGGGCCAGTGGATCAATGGATCGATTACGGCAACGCGCTGATCGGCCCCGGTTTCATTGACCTGGACGCCCTCGGCGACCTCGATTCCACGGTACTCACCCTCGACAACGGCGATGAGTGCGCCATGGGCCGCATGTGGTCGGCGGAGTATCTGGCCCGTGGGCCGCGCGAGACGTTCAGCGCGGACGAAGAAGTCTTCAAATATCGCTACGCCTTCACCCAATTGATCCGCAACGGCATCACCACGGCCATGCCGATCACCTCGATGTACTACCGCGAGTGGGCGGAAACCTACGACGAATTTGCCGCCGTTGCCGGGGTTGCTGGCGAACTCGGACTGCGCACTTATCTGGGCCCCTGCTACATGAGCGGCATGAGTTACTGGCATTCCGACGGCAGCCTCGGCCATCACTGGGATGAGGCGCGTGGATTGGCCGGACTCGATGCTGCCGAACGATTTTTCAAGAATTTCGACGGCGCGCACAACGGTTTGATTCGCGGTGCATTGCTGCCCGATCGGATTCAGACCTGCACCCCGGCGTTGCTGCAACGCACTGCCGCGTTGAGCCGGGAACTGAATGCGCCGATGCGCCTGCATTGCTGTCAGGCGCTCAGCGAAGTGACGATGGTCGAACAGTTGCGCGGCGCCACACCGCTGGCCTGGTTGCAACAACTGGACTTGCTCACACCGCGCAGCCTGTTACCCCACGGTATCTACACCGCGGGCGCCGACGACCTGCAACGCGTCATCGACGGCGGCGCCAGTCTGGTGCATTGCCCACTGGTATTCGCCCGTGACGGCGAGGCGCTGAACTCGTTCGGGCGCTATCGGGCCAAAGGCATCAACTTCGCCCTCGGCACCGACACCTGGCCGGCAGACCTGCTGGAAAACATGCGTCACGGCCTGAACATTGCGCGGTTGATGGAGGGCGGTTCTTCGCTGACCAGCAGCCTCGACCTGTACAACGCCGCCACCCTCGGTGGCGCGCAGGCATTGGGGCGTGCTGACCTCGGACGTCTGGCCCCCGGCGCCAAAGCCGACATCACCGTGTTCAATCTGCGCGGCCTGCATCTGGGGCCACTGTTCGATCCACTGAAAAACCTGCTGCTGGCCGGGCGCGGCGATGACTGCATCGCCAGTTACATCGACGGTCGCTGCGTGATGCACGACGGCCAGGTCAGCGGCGTCGACTACTCCGCCCTGCAACGCCAGGCCCAACGCCAATACGAAAAACTGCTGCGCAGCCACAGCGACCGGACCTTTGCCCGACCGGACTGGAAAACCCTGTTCCAGCCGGCCATTCCGTTCGCCGATGACTACAGCGCCGAAGCGCCGTTGAGCGCAATCGATCCCCTTTTTTAGAGAGTTCTGCCATGCACAGTTTCGACTTCAGCCAACTCAGCCCACGGGAAAAATACAAAATCCTGATCGGCAGCGTCGTCCCTCGACCGATTGCCTTGGTCACCACCATTGATGGCGAAGGCCGGGTCAATGCCGCGCCATTCAGCTTCTTCAACGCGTTGTCGGCAGACCCGCCGATCCTCGCGCTGGGCGTGGAGAATTACGGCGATCAGAGCCCGAAAGACACCACGCGCAATATCCAGTTGAATCAGGAATTCACCGTCAACATTGTCAGCGACGCGCTGGTGGAAGCGATGAACGTCTGCGCCGTGCCGTTCGCGCCGGGCTTCGATGAGCTGACCGCTGCGGGTCTGACGGCGATCCCCGGCACCACGGTCAAATGCCCGCGCATCGGTGAAGCACCGGTAGCACTGGAGTGCCGACGGATGATGGCGCTGAACATCGGTCAGTCACGGGAGATTATTTTTGGCGAGGTGTTGATGGCGCATGTGCGCGATGAGTTGATCGACCCGAAGACGCTGTACATCGATCAATTGGGCCTGGATGCCATCGGGCGCATGGGTGGCCATGGTTATGCACGAACACGCGACTACTTCGATTTGCCGACCCGCTCATTGCAAGCGTGGACGGAAGCGCCGGGCGGTGGCGAACGGTTTTGGCCTGCCACCAAATAAACCGGTATTGCGAAAACCTGTGGCGAGGGAGCTTGCTCCCGCTCGGCTGCGCAGCAGTCGTAAACCCAAACGACGCGGTGAATCAGACTCAACCGCGCCGTCGGATTTGGGGCCGCTTCGCAGCCCGGCGGGAGCAAGCTCCCTCGCCACAAAGGCATCACTGCCTCAAGGTTTCAGTCCGTGCCGTATTTCGGCGAACGCGGCCCATACAGCAGGCCCGCTGGATGCCCGGCCGACAGCAGGCGATTGCTCGCCACACCGGCAATCGGATAACCGGCATCAGTGGAGCTGTTGATGATCTGCTTCACCGCCGCCGTGATCAGCATGCCGATCAGGCCGCCGCCACCGTTGTTGTTACCCTCTTCGCTCGACGCTCGCGCCGAACCGGTCCACAGCGTCGTGCCGGTTTTCAGGTCAACCAGTTTCGCCGTCGCCGTCACCGCCGTTTCGCTGCTGATCACCATGTAACGCGTACCGTATTCGGTCACGGTGATGTACAGCGCAGCGTCGGCGCCGAAGATTTCCTTCAGCTTGTTCGCCGGTGCCTGATGGATGTCATCCGGGGTGGTCAGGCCGTTCTGGCGGAACGTCTCGTCAACCAACGTGATCGGCAACACGTAGTAACCGGCCTCGGCCAGCGGGAACGTCACCTGCGACAACAGGCTGTACGACGCCTTGACGTCCGGCGAGGTGTTCAGCGGTGGCAGCACCAGAATGGACTTCGGACGCGCTTGTTTGTACGCCGAATAGTCCACGGTTTTCGGTGCGACACAGCCACCGAGAACGGTCAGCGCCAGGCCAGCGGCCAGCAGCTTCAGGGTGCGGGAGATCATTGCGCGTCTCCGGTCTTGGCGTTTTTCAGCAGAAAGTCCATGTACGTCCCGGACTCAGGAAACAAGGTCTTTTCGGTGCGCAACTGCTGCACCATCTGATCGTCCTTGCCCATGCTCAGGTACAGCAGCGCGAGATGTGCGTGGTAACCCGGCGGAACGGCTTTGCCACTGGCGCGGATCTTTTGCAGATCGGCTTCCAGCGCTTCGGCCTGAGCTTCTTTTGGCGTTTCGCTTTTGAAGTATTCGTAAACCTGCGGCTGGTAGCCTTCCCACTGGTACAGGGTTTGCGGGCTGCTGCAACCGGCCAGCAAGGCGCTGGCGGCCAGCGTCAGGGCCAGCAGCGACCGCGACAAAATCGAATTCATGGTGTGTTGCTCCTTGCAAAGGGGGGCTTTCAGTTGCCCGGTTTCCAGGCACCGGCGTTCAAGCCATCGACCAGACGATTGATCGCCTCGCGCATGGCCAGATCGAGGACTTTGCCGTTGAGGGTCGAATCGTAGGCAGCGGTGCCGCCGAAGCCGATGATTTCGCGGTTGGACAAGGCGTACTCGCCGGCGCCCTGGGTCGAATACACCACTTCGGAAGTGCTGATATTGACGATGTTCAGGTTGACCTTGGCGTAGGCCACCTGGGTCTTGCCGCGACCAAGAATGCCGAACAACTGGTGATCGCCGGTCTCTTTGCGGCCGAACTCGGTGACGTCACCGGTGACCACGTAATCGGCGCCTTTGAGACGCTGGGCCTGGCCCTTGATCGCCGCTTCCTGCTGGATTTCGCCCATGTTGTCGCGATCCAGTACCGAGAAACGGTTGGTCTGTTGCAGGTGGGTGATCAGGATGGTCTTGGCCTGACCGCCGAGACGATCGACACCATCGGAGAAGATCCCGCGCATGTAGCTCGAGCGGTTGTCGAACTTGCCCACGGCCATTGGCACGCGCACGCCGGTCCAGACTTGCGTGGCGCTTTCCACCTTGGCCACCGGCAATGCGCGGGAGCTTTCGGTGGCGCAGCCGGAAAGCGTGGTGGCCAGCGTGCCGAGCACGGCGATGGCAACGCCTGAGACCAACATCCGGGAGATCATTCTCACTGAATATTCCTTCTTGAAAAACGGTGTGTCCCGGCGTGATAAATCGCTGGGGAGCGGAAAAGGGGCGGCATTATGACAAAGTGCCATCATTGAAGACAGGTTTTTTTGGCGTCAGCAATTTGGCCCTGATTGGTCGTACACAAATCCACTGTGGGAGCGAGCCTGCTCGCGAAAGCGGTGCATCAGACAAAAATCTTTGACTGATAAATTGCTTTCGCGAGCAGGCTCGCTCCCGCAAGGGGGTTGTGTGTTGATCAGTGGAAGTCGCGGCTCTGTACGCGGATGCCGTTGAGCAGCGGGCTCAGGTCGCTAAGGCGTCCGGCGATCAAATGGCGCACTTCGCCTTCGCGCTCCCAGCGCCCGTCGACCTTGAGCAGTTGCGAGCCCACCAGCACCTGGCGCTGACGCTCGGCCAGGTCGCGCCAGACCACCACGTTGACGTTGCCGAACTCGTCTTCCAGAGTCACGAACGTCACGCCACTGGCGGTGCCCGGTCGTTGCCGGCCCGTGACCAGACCGGCAATGCTCACCGGTCGCCCGTGTTCGACATCGAGCAACTCCTGCGAACTGCGGCAGCGTCGCGCCTTCAATTCGCCGCGCAACAACGCCAGTGGATGCGGCCCCAACGTGGTGCCGACCGTCGTGTAATCGGCGTGCAGATCTTCGCCAACGCTGGGTTTTGGCAACACCACATCAGGCTCTTCCTGGCTCGGCAATCCGGCAAACAGTCCCAGTTGTTTCTGCACTCCGGCGACTTCCCAGCGTGCCCGGTGACGATGACCGGCCAAGCCGCCCAACGCCCCGGAATCCGCCAGCAACGCTTGCGCCCGGCTGTCGAGTGCGGCGCGCTCGCCCAGATCGGCAACGTCGGCAAACGCCCCACGCGCCCGCGCCGCTTCGATGCGCCGGGCATCGTCTTCGCGAAAACCCTTGATCATGCGCAGGCCCATGCGGATCGCCGGTTGCGCCGCCGTGGTGGTTTCCAGGCTGCAATCCCAATCACTGGCGCGCACGTCCACCGGGCGAATCTGTAATTGATGGCGACGTGCGTCCTGCAAAATCTGGTCGGGACTGTAGAAACCCATCGGCCAACTGTTGATCAGTGCACAGGCGAAGGCCGCCGGTTCGTGGCACTTGAGCCAGCAACTGGCGTAGGTCAACAAGGCGAAACTGGCAGCGTGAGACTCAGGAAAGCCGTAACTGCCGAAACCCTTGATCTGCTCGAAGATCTGCGCGGCGAACTCGGGGGTGTAGCCGTTTTTCTTCATGCCGGCGGCGAGTCGCTCCTTGTGCGGCTCAAGCCCGCCGTGACGTTTCCACGCCGCCATGGAGCGGCGCAGCTGATCGGCCTCGCCGGGGCTGTAGTCGGCGGCAACAATGGCGATCTGCATCACCTGTTCCTGAAACAGCGGCACGCCGAGGGTTCTTTCCAGCACCACTTTGAGTTCTGGCGAAGGATAGGTTTCCTCTTCTTCCTTGTTCCGACGGCGCAGGTACGGATGGACCATGCCGCCCTGAATCGGCCCCGGGCGGACGATGGCCACTTCGATCACCAGATCGTAGAATTTCGCCGGTTTCAGGCGTGGCAGCATCGACATCTGCGCCCGCGATTCGATCTGGAACACACCGATGGTGTCGGCGCGGCTGATCATCTCGTAGGTCGGTTTATCTTCGGACGGGATCGTCGCCAGGCTCAGATCCATATTGCGATGGCGGCTCAGCAAGTCGAAACAGCGGCGGATCGCGCTGAGCATGCCCAGCGCGAGGATATCGACCTTGAGCAGCCCGACTGCGTCGAGGTCATCCTTGTCCCACTGAATGATCGTGCGGTCGGCCATTGCCGCGTTCTCCACCGGCACCAGTGTGTCCAGCGGCTGCTCGGAAATCACGAAGCCGCCGGGGTGTTGCGACAGGTGCCGGGGGAAGCCGATCAGTTGCCCGGTCAGGCTCAAGACCCGGCGCAGCACCGGGCTGTCAGGGTCGAAGCCGCCTTCGAGCAGGCGCGCTACCGGCGGCGTTTCATCACTCCAGTGGCCGCAGCAATCGGCCAATGCGTTGATCTGATCCGGCGGCAGACCCAGCGCCTTGGCCACGTCGCGCACGGCCCCGGCGGCGTGGTAGGTGCTGACCACCGCCGTCAGCGCCGCACGATGACGACCATAACGGCGGAACACGTATTGCAGGACTTCTTCGCGGCGTTCGTGTTCGAAGTCGACATCGATGTCCGGTGGCTCGTTGCGCTCTTTCGACATGAACCGTTCGAACAGCAACGTCGTGCGATCCGGGTCGATTTCGGTAATGCCCAAGGCAAAACACACCGCCGAGTTGGCCGCCGAGCCACGGCCCTGACAGAGAATCTGTTGCGTGCGGGCAAAGCGCACTACGTCATGCACAGTGAGGAAGTAACTTTCGTAGCCGAGTTCGGCGATCAGTTTCAGCTCATCGTCGATCTGCTTGAGCACTTTCGCCTGTGCGCCTTTCGGCCAGCGCCAGGCGATGCCCTCCTCGGTCAAATGTCGCAGCCATGAACTGCCGCTGTGCCCCTCGGGCACCAGCTCTTTCGGATACTGATAACGCAGATCGCCCAGATCGAAAGTGCAGCGCCGGGCCAGATTCACCGATGCCTCCAGCAAGGCCTGCGGGTACAACTCGCGTAACACCTCGACGCTGCGCAAATGGCGCTCGCCATTGGGATGCAGACGCAAACCAGCCTCGGCCACCGGTACGTGATGGCGGATCGCGGTCATGGTGTCCTGCAGGGCGCGCCGGCCACGGGCGTGCATGTGCACATCGCCGCTGGCCACGGCGGGAATCTGCAGTTCGGCGGCCAGACTCAGCAGCATCGCCAACCGGCGCTGATCGTCCTGCCCGCGATGCAGTTGTACCGCCAGCCACAGCCGTTCGCCGAAGGTTTGCTTCAGCCAACGGCCCTCTTCCAGGTCATCCACCGAGTCCGGCACCCACAACACCAATAATCCCGGCAGGGCTTCGCTGAAGTCTTCGCGCAGCACCTGATACTGGCCTTTCTGCGTCCGCCGCCGGGCGCGGGTGATCAAACCGCACAGCGCCTGATAACCTTCAAGGTTCTCCACCAGCAGCACCAGTTTCGGGCCATTGTCGATGCGGATTTCGCTGCCGATGATCAGCGGCAGCTCAACCGACTTCGCCGCTTGCCAGGCACGAACGATCCCGGCCAGCGTGCATTCGTCAGTGATCGCCAGCGCCTGATAGCCGTGCTTTTTCGCCCGTTGAAACAGTTCCAGCGCACTGGACGCACCGCGCTGAAAACTGAAGTTCGACAGGCAGTGCAGTTCGGCGTAGTCAGCATTCATGCAAACCAGCCCTGCAGCCACAACGGACCGTCCTCGCCCACCGCCCGATAGGCCCAGCCTTGCTGACCGGCACGGTTCTGGATCAGGTAGTAATCGCGGCGCACATCATCACCGTCCCACCAGCCGGATTCGATGCGTTCGGGGCCCATGAGGATCCGCGCCGAACCTTGCGGCACGCTCTGCGGCTCGCCGAGCAACCAGCCCGGGCGATGGACACTGGGCAACCCTGAGCACGGTTGTTTATCGACGCCGTTTTGCCATGCGCACTCCGGCCGATGATCCGCCTGAAAGCGCAGCCCTTGCACCGCGTCATCTCCCAGCCGTGCACGCAAGCGTTCGCGCAGTTGCTCCCAGGGCAAAGTCTGCTGCGGACGGTCGTCGAACAGCTCCTGAAACTGCGGGACGAAACTCGGCAGATCTTCGGCGCGCAAACGGAAGCCACGCACCGGTGCCTCGACCTGCACCTGCTCCAATCGCCCACGGGCCAGTTCGAAAAGCATCGCCGGATCGCGCTCGGCGCTGAGCAGGCCGACCTTGATCACGGTGTCCGGCAGCCCGGCGTGTTCCAGATGCAGATCAAAGCGCTGCACGCCGCTGTCACGCCCACACAGGAACGCCGACAGATCACCGGTCAAACGCCGCAACGGGAATAACAAGGCCTGATGGGATTGCACGTCGAAATTCAGTTCGATACGCACATCGAAACGATCCGGCGGCAGATAGAACGCCAACGCCAGTGGCCGAGCGCCAAACAGGGTATCGAGGTGTTTGAGCATCGGAGCTTCGAAACGCCGGGCCAGCGCCTGACGCGGCAGGCTCTGCACCTGACTCAGATTGCGCAGGCCCATGCGCGACAACGCCGTGGCCACGCCCGGCTCCAGACCGACGCGGTCGATCGGCAATTGGCCGAGATGATGCTGCAAGGCCTCGCCGTCCGGCACTACCAGCCCGTCATAAGCGTTGGCCAGGATACGTGCGGCCGCCGGGTTGGGCGCCGCGACGATGCGATGACGGAAACCCAGATCCGTCAGTTCCTTGCGCAATCGCGCTTCGAACTGCGGCCAGGAACCGAACAGGCCCAGGCTCGACTCGATCTCGAACACCACGGTGCGCGGGTAATGCACGCTGACCTGCGCACTGAAACGGTAAGCCCACGCGGCGAGAAACTGCTGCCAGTGTTCGACCTCGGCGGCTTCGTAATCGGCGGTGACAAACCCCTTGCTCATGGCCTGGGCGGCCGTCATCGACTGGCCGGCGCGCAAGCCGAGTTTGCGTGCTGCCGGGTTGACCGCTTGCAGCACCCGACGCTGGGCCGGGCCGCTGAGCAGCACCAACGGCTCATCGGGGTCGGGCCGCTGACGCAGCACGGCGTCGAGGGCCAATTGCGGAAAAAGGATACACACCCAGCGCATGACGACCTCAGTGCCCCACGGCAAAGGCAATCGGCGCCGTACGCGCCAGTCCACCGCGACACTTGAGCACGCGCAGTTGCGCAGGTTTGGCATCAATGGCAATGCGCAGCGCTGCCGGAGACGGGTTGACCGCTTCACTCAACGCTCGCCAGGCGAATGCCAGGGTCTGACCGGTTTCCGCCGCCACCTGCAAACGCCGCAATGCGCGGTCATCGGCCTTGTGCGGCCAGCACAGCACCGCGCCGCAACTGCCCGAACGCAGGCATTGTTCCGCGGCCCACAAGGCATCGCGTTCACTGGCCTGGATCACCGACAACTGGCGCAGATCGACCCCGGCGTTTTCCCACGCCTGCGGATACGGCACAAATGGCGGCGCCACCAGCACGATGCGCTCCCCCGCCGCCGACAGCCGCGCCAATGTCGGCCAGACCAGTTGCAGTTCACCGACACCTGGGCCGGCCAGCAGAATTTCGCTCAGTGCCGCTTCCGGCCAGCCACCGCTGGGTAATGCGGCGTCCAGCGCGGCATGCCCGGTCGGTTGTGGGCTGGCCGCCGGTGGCGCAGGCCGGCCCTTCCAGACCTGGCCGCCATTGAACAGCGTATCCAACGCAACGACGGCGCCCATCAGCCTTGCCTCACCAGACCGCAGAACACCCCTTCGATGGCCAGATCCTGATCATCGCCCACGACAATCGGCTGATACGCCGGGTTGCGCGGCAACAGCCGCACCTTGTCGCCGACACGCTCGAAACGTTTGATGGTGACTTCGCCATCGAGCCGCGCCACGACGATCTGGCCGTTCAGCGCCTCGGGATTGCGGCGCACGCCGACCAGATCGCCGTCGAGAATGCCGTCCTCGATCATCGAATCGCCCTGTACCCGCAGCATGTAGTCCGGGGTCCGGGAGAACAGCGCCGGGTCGAGCATCAAGCGGCTGTGGATGTCGGCATCCGCGCCAATCGGTGCACCGGCGGCGACGCGACCGAGCACCGGAATGTCCAGCAGCTCCGGCCGCGCTGGTTGCCCAAGCAGACGAATGCCCCGGGCCTGATGCGGATTGACCTCGATAAACCCGGCTTCGGTGAGCGCCAGCACGTGCTTGCGCGCCACGCTGCGCGAGGCAAAACCAAAAGCCTCGCTGATTTCAGCGAGGCTTGGGGGCTGACCGTGTTCGGCGATGCGTTCGCGGATAAAGGTCAGGATGGCGGTACGGCGGGGAGTCAGGTTCGTCATGGAGTACATTTGTACTCCTGTAGGATTTTCCTGACAAGCGCCGCCAGTCAGCTCAAGCCACGTTTGGCCAGAAATCCTGAGATGTAATCGATGAACGCGACGACCTTGGCCGTGGCCCGGCGATGGCTCGGGTACACC
The DNA here is from genome assembly GCF_044743525.1 of Pseudomonas sp. NPDC087598. NCBI lineage: Bacteria > Pseudomonadati > Pseudomonadota > Gammaproteobacteria > Pseudomonadales > Pseudomonadaceae > Pseudomonas > Pseudomonas sp. NPDC087598. Next base: position 32,449 of record NZ_JBIUWQ010000009.1, read on the forward strand.
GCCAGAATGTGCGGGCCGAAGCTGTCCGGGTCGATGTCGTAGTCGGCCATGACCCGCACCAGGCGCCCGTCGGCAATGTACGGCGCGGCGCTCCACAGCGGCGTGTGCAGCAAACCGCGCCCGGCCAGAGCACTGGCTAGCAAAAGGTCGTAATTGTCGCTGCGCAATAACGGTGTTGCAGGTTGTGGCAGGCTCAAACGCTGGCCATTGCGCTCGGCCCACCAGAATTCGCGGCTGAGCAACGGGTGCCGGTACAGCAGCCATTCATGCTGCTCGAGAGTTTGCGGGTTCACCGGCAGGCCCTTGCGCGCCAGATACTCAGGACTGCCACACAGGGCCAGCCGATTACTGCCGACCACCCGCGAAATCAGCCCCGGCAGGTCATCGTGACCTTCGCGCAAGGCCAGGTCATAACCACTTTCGAGCAGATTGACGAACTCGTCGCACAGATCCACTTGCAGACTGATCTGCGGGTATTGCTGCAAAAAGCCGTCGCACACCTGATCGAGAAACGCCCGGCCATACGCCAGTGGCGCGGTGATTTTCAGGCTGCCGCGCAAGCCATGTTGCAACTGCTCGATTTCTTCACTGGCCTCATCCAGCCGCTGCAATACCAGCCGCGCCGTTTCCAGATACACCCGGCCAATTTCGGTCAGCAGAATCCGCCGCGTGCTGCGTTCGAACAACCGCGCACCAAGCTCCGACTCCAGATGATTGACCGCTTTGGTCAGGGCCGAGGGGGTCTTGCCGAGCTGCTCGGCGGCGCGACTGAAGCTGCCGAGTTGCGCAGTGACCACGAACATTTTCAATGCACCCAACTTGTCCATGCTTTTTCCATTCAGGCAAAAACGTTTTTCGTAAGGGAGGCGTTCTGCTGGCCGTTGCCAGCCACTAATCTGGCCATCAGACGCAATAACAAGGAAATCTTCAATGAAAAGATTCATCCCGAGCCTGTTGGCTGCCGCCGTAAGTTTTGCCTCGATGGAAGCCATGGCCGCTGCCGATCTGGTATTGATCAATGGCAAGATTTTCACCGCTGATCGCGCTCAACCGAAGGTCCAGGCACTGGCCGTCGAGAACGGCAAAGTGCTGAAAGTCGGCAGCGACGCGCAGATCAAGGCGCTGATCGAATCCGGCACCAAAGTCGTCGATCTGGGTGGCAAAGCGTTGATGCCCGGTCTGATCGACAGCCATTCCCACGCCATTTTCGGCGGTCTGGAAATGGTCTCGGCGAACATGGAAGACGAAGTCGTCGCCCTCGACGAACTGGAAAAAAACCTGCGTACCTGGCGTGATGACGGCAAGGCCCGGCACGGCGATGTGCTGAGCATTGCCGGCATGAGTTCGAAGTACTGGGCACAAGCCGAAGCCTTGGGCAAAACCTTCAACAACGGTGAATGGGCCAACGTGCCCGTGGTGTTCATCGGCAGCGACCACCACACCGCATGGGCCAACAACGTCATGCTCAAGCGCGCGGGCATCGACGCCGCTCTGCTGAAAACCCTGCCCGACGCAGAAAAAGACACCGTCGGCAAACTGGCCAGCGGCGAACCCAACGGTTTTGTCGTCGATGCCGGTTGGGATCGGGTCGCCTCGAAAATGCCGGTGCCGAGCGCCGCCGACATGCTCAAAGCCGCGCAGTCGGCCGTGCGTTTCAATAACAGCCTCGGCATCACCGCGTGGATGGACCCCGCCGCCAACGCCGCACCGGGCGAAGCGGTTTTCGCCCTCAAACCCACCGAGAAAACCGTCGGCGTGCTGCCGGCCTATAAAGCACTGTCGGAAAGCGGCGACATGAGCGTGCACGTTGCCGCGTTGCTGGTGGCCAACCCGAAAAGCGTACCCGCCGACCTTGATACACTGGACAAGGTGCGCCAGCAATTTCAGGGCATTCCTAACCTGACTCTGCCCGGCATCAAGATCTTCGCCGACGGTGTGATTGAATACCCGGCGCAAAGCGCAGCGATGATCGATCCCTACAGCAACTCGCACAAACAGGGCGAATTGCTCATCGATCCGCAGCACTTCGGCGAACTGGTCAGTGCCATCGACCAGCGCGGCTGGCTGGTGCACATCCATGCCATCGGCGACCGCGCCGTACGCGAATCGCTGAACGGTATCGCCCAGGCGCGCAAGGATCGGCAGAGCGGCGTGACGCACTCAATCACGCACCTGCAAATGGTCAACCCGAAAGAGTTCGCCCGTTTCAAACCGCTCAACGTCATCGCTTCGATGCAATTGCTCTGGGCCAGTGCCGACGATTACACCACCGACATGATCAAGCCGTACGTCAGCGCCCTCGCCTTTCGCTACCAGTACCCGGCGCACTCGCTGCTGAAACAGGGTGCGACGATTGCCGGTGCCAGTGACTGGCCGGTGTCTTCGCCGAACCCGTTCAACGCCATGGCTCAGGCCATCACCCGCGTCGGCCCGCTGGGCGTGCTCAATGCCGACGAGCGTCTGGACCGCGAAACCATGTTCTACGCCTACACCGTCAACGCCGCGCGCACCATTGGCCTGGAAAAGCAGATCGGTTCGCTGACACCGGGCAAACAGGCCGACTTCATCGTGCTCGACCGCGATGTGTTCAGCGTCGACAACAAAGCCCTGCACGACACCCAGGTTTTGCAGACCTGGTTCGGCGGCCGTCAGGTCTACACCGCCGCTCAATAACAACAAGTCTCCCCTGTAGGAGTGAGCCTGCTCGCGAAGGTGGCGTATCAGTCACAAACAATGCTGCATGAACCACCGCTTTCGCGAGCAGGCTCGCTCCCACAAGGGTTCCGCGAGAGTGACTGAGATTGCATTCCCAGCCCTCCTGCGGGTTTGTCTTTCTGCCCAAAAATAATCACAACATCGGGACTTCACATGAAAGCCTTGCCCCTGTTCGCCCTCAGTTCCTTGAGTCTGCTGCCGTTGAGCAGCTTTGCGATTCCTTTGAACGACGACTTCGCCGTGCTGGTGGATCTGACACTGGCCAGCGATTACCGCACTCGCGGCATCTCGCAGACCCAGAATGACCCTGCCGTGCAGGCCGGTCTGACCCTCGCTCACAGCAGCGGTTTGTACCTGGGCGCCTGGAGTTCCAACGTCGATTTTGGCGGCGGTCTGAATACCCGTCAGGAAGTCGATTACTACGCCGGCTGGCTGTGGCAGGCCACCGAGGATGTCAGCCTCGATCTGGGTTACATCAAGTACGCCTATCCCAAGGAAGGTCAGTTCAACCAAAGCGAGGTCTACGGGATTTTTGGTGCCTACGGCGTGAAAGTGGCGGCGTATTACTCCAGCGACGCGCCGGGGATCGACAGCAAGCAGAGTTCGCTTTACAGCTATGTCAGTTATGAAACCGGGCTGCCGTTCGATTCGGGCCTGAAATTGCGCTACGGCAATATGGATTTCAAGGATCCGCACTTGTACTCGGCGTCCGGGCAGGCAGAAGACAGCTACCGGGAATGGGAGGTCAAAGTTACCCACAATCTGGCCGGTGTGGTGCTCGGATTGAGCTACATCGACACCGATCTGTCGCAGACGCAATGCCTGAGTAATTGGGGCTTCAAGGACGTCTGCACGGCAACCGTGGTCGCCAGCGTCAGCAAATCCTTCTGAAAAAACGCTGTCCACCTGTGGGAGCGAGCCTGCTCGCGAAAGCGGTGGAACAGCCGACATCAATCTTGACTGACATACCGCCTTCGCGAGCAGGCTCGCTCCCACAGTTTTGATCGGGGTGAGCCAGCTCGGCATTTGTTACTGGATGTTTACGGAATTTTTACCAATGTTCTTCTACAGTTACACGCGTAACCGTGTGTGTTTTCTATTTGCGTAGAGGAAGAACAAGAATGGCTTTGGGCAACGGACTGCGTTTACCGTCCATCACTCCTACCCGACTGGTGCTGCTGTTTTCCCTGGCGCTGGTCGCGTTGTACAACCTGGCGACCTGGAAGGCGCTGGGCACACTGATCACCCTGCAAGGCGCGCACAAAGTGGCGTTCTTTGCTTCGTTCGGACTGTTTCTTTGGGCTGCGATCACCCTGCTGCTGACCCTGGTGTCGTTTCGCTGGACGCTTAAACCGGTGCTCACGATCGTCGCCCTGCTCTCGGCCTGCGCCGCGTATTTCATGAACGAATACGGGATCACCATCGACACGGTGATGATTCAGAACGTCTTCGAAACCAACCCCGCCGAAGCGACAGCGCTGTTCAACGGCAAACTGCTGAGCTATGTGCTGCTGCTCGGCGTGCTGCCGGCGGCGCTGATCTGGCGTTGGCCGGTGAGTTATCGGCCGTTCTTTCGCGGTCTGCTCAACAAGGTGCTGGTGATTGTCGCCTGCGTATTGGTCATCGCCGTCTCGGTGGGTGCGTTCTATTCGACCTATGCGCCGATCTTTCGCGAAGAAGACAAGCTCACTCACTTCATCAACCCGACCAACTACATCTACGCGATCAGCAAATACACCAAGCAACGACTGGGGATCAAAAAGCACTTTGTGGTGCAGGCCGTCGGCGAAGACGCGGTGATGAGCGCCAAGGCTGCCAGCCGCGAGAAGAAATCGCTGATGGTCTTCGTGGTCGGCGAAACTGCCCGCGCCGATCATTTTTCGCTGAACGGATACGAGCGCGAGACCAACCCCGAACTGAGCAAACTGGACATCCTCAACTTCACGCAGGTGCATTCCTGCGGCACATCGACGGCGGTGTCGGTGCCGTGCATGTTCTCGATGTTCCCGCGTGAGGATTACAGCGACAAGAAAGGCAAAACCTACGAAGGCCTGCTGGATATCCTGCAACGGGTCGGCGTGCAAGTGCTGTGGCTGGACAACAACAGCGACTGCAAAGGCACCTGCCTGCGCGTGCCCCATCGCGATATTTCAAAGAACCAGCCGGGACCGTTCTGCGACGGCAACAACTGCCTGGATGAAGCCTTGCTGGAGGATCTGCAAAGCTACATCGACAGCCTCAAGGGCCACGCAATCATCGTGTTGCACGCCGATGGCAGCCATGGCCCCGAGTATTACGAGCGCTATCCGAAAGACATGGAGCGCTTCAAACCGATCTGCCACACCAACCAGTTGGGCAGTTGCAGCCGCGATGAACTGGTCAATGTGTACGACAACACCATCCTCTACACCGACCACTTCCTCGCCAAGGTGATCGAACTGCTCAAGCGCAATCAGGCAACGCTGGATACCTCGATGATCTATGTCTCCGATCACGGCGAATCCCTCGGGGAAAACGGCTTGTACCTGCATGCCGCGCCTTATGCACTGGCGCCGGAGGCACAGACCCATGTGCCGATGGTGATGTGGTTTGGCGACAACACCCTGGCCCATGAAGGCATTGACCGCGGTTGTCTGCAAGGCAAGACCGGGCAGACGGATCTGAGCCACGACAACCTGTTTCATTCGGTGCTCGGCCTGTTTGAAGTCAAGACGTCGCTGTATCAGCCGGGGCTGGATATCTTCCATGGCTGCCGACCATCCATGACGGCTGCGCAATAACCCGGATATTGCGCAGTTCCCCTTGTAGGAGTGAGCCTGCTCGCGATAGCGGTGTGTCATTCAACAATGATGTTGGCTGATCGACCGCTATCGCGAGCAGGCTCACTCCTACAGGGGGCTGAGGTGTATCAAGGAGTGAGGTTTGCCAGGTAGGCCCACGGGTAGATGCCGCGTTGGTGGCCGTCGCTGAACACCAGTTGCACGCCGTAGCCCTGGGGGTTGAGTTCGATCAGGCGGACGCGGTCATCGACCAACGGCACCATGCCTTTCAGGCGAAACGCGCGGCATTGCGAGCACGGGCATTGGCGGCGCAACTCGGCGTGATTGAGCTGCTGTTCGCGCCCATCCGGCCAACTCAGCCGTAGCGTCTGCTCGCTCTGCGAGTTGCCCACCGACAGCGGGTTCATTGCAACTGACTCAAGGCAATCCGCACGGCTTTGCGCACTTCCGGATCGCCGTCATCCTGCGCCGCCTGCAATGCGGCCACGGCGCCGCGATCATTCAACTCACCCAAGGCCAGCGCGGCCTCTTTGCGCAGGTTGCTGATGCGGTGGCCGAGGGTCTCGATCAGGGCGTCCAGCGCTGGGGCAAACCGCAAGCGGCCGAGGCTGCGGGTGGCGCGCAGGCGTACTTGCCAATAGTCGTCGTTCAAGGCTTCGATCAGTGCCGGGCCGGCGTCGCTGTGGCCGACCTTGCCCAAGGTTGTCGCGGCTTCTTCGCGCACTTGCCAGGCGTTGTCCTGCAAGGCCTGGCGCAGGGCCGGCAGAACGTCAGCGTCAGAGGCCAGGCCAAGCGCACCGGTTGCGGCACGGCGGACTTCGGTGTCCGGATCGTCGCTGGCCAGTCGTGCCAATGGCGGTAATGCGTCGAGTTGCTTGAGCCAGCCGAGCACGCCCACGGCTTCGCGGCGCACATTGGCATCGGCATCGTTCAATGCCGCGATAGCTGCCGGCGCGGCATCGGCGAAACGCAGTTCACGCAAGGCGCGGAACGCGGCGATGCGTACGCTGACGTCGGCATGCCCGGTCCACGGCAGAATCACCCGCCCGGCTGCAGCGGTCTTGAGCAGGCTCAAACTTTGGGCGGCGGCGGATTGCACAGCGGGCGACGGATCGGTCAGCGCTTCACACAAGGCTTGAACGACCGCTTGCTCCTCCCAGGCCTCCAGCAACCGCGCGGCTTCAGCGCGGACTTCTTCGGCAGGATCCTGAGCGAGGCGATCAACCAGCCAGAGCAAGCCATCCGGCTCCTCCAGATCCGCCAGATCAATCAGGGCAATCCGTCGCACACCCGCGTCTTCGGCGGTCAGGCGTGGTTGCAGGGCAAGTATGTCTGCGTTATCGGTCACAGCAAAAATAGAGGTCATAGGGCAAATCGCGGCAAAGGGTTTTCGGGAGGCAGGCCGAGCGGATTGAGGCGCGGCAGCGGTCGGTCGTTGTCGTGGCGCAGCAGGTCGAGGCAGTGGCGCTTGAGTCGGGAGAATTCGGGGCTGGTGACCAATTCGCTGCTGCGTGGCCGGGCGAAGTCGAGGCGCAAGTCTTCGATGATTCGCCCCGGCCGCGCACTCATCACCAGCAAGCGGTCGGCGAGAAAAAGCGCTTCGTCGATGTCATGGGTGACGAACACCACGGTGGTACGGATGCGCGTCCAGATATCCAGCAGCAGCTCCTGCATGTTCAACCGAGTGAGTGCATCCAGCGCGCCGAACGGCTCGTCCATCAGCAACAGGCGCGGGCGGTTGACCAGCACGCGGGCGATTTCGACGCGTTGTTGCATGCCACCGGAGAGTTGATCAGGCCAGCGTTCGGCGAAGTCTTCGAGACCGACCAGTTTGAGGATTTCAGTGGCAGCGCGATGGCGCTCGGTTTTGCCAATGCCACGCATTTTCAGGCCGAAGGCAACGTTGTCGCGCACCGAACGCCACGGAAACAGCGTGTGATGCTGGAACACCATGCCGCGCTGCGGCGACGGCCCGGACACTTCGCTGCCATCGACTTTCAGACTGCCGGAGTGCGCGCGCAGATGCCCGGCCAGCGCTCCAAGCAAAGTCGATTTGCCACAACCGGACGGGCCGAGAATGCACACGAACTGGCCCGGTTCGATCTGGCAATCGAGTCCCTGTAACGCCTCGAACGCTTCACGCCCTTCGCCAAGGACAATCGACAGTTGGCGAATGTCGATCCGCCCTTGCGGGGTTTGCATCACGCTCATCAGGCTTTTCCTCGCGGTCGATGCCAGGGCGTGAACAACCCGCCGAGGCGTTTGATCAGCAGACTGCTGCCCATGCCCAACACGCCGATCAAGAGCATGCCGACGACGATGTCGGCGTAGTTCTGAATGGTGTAGGACTCCCAGGTGTAGTAACCGATGCCGAACTGCCCGGAGATCATTTCGGCCGTCACCAGGCAGAACCACGACGTGCCCATGCCGATGGCCAGGCCGGTGATGATGCTCGGTGCGGCGCCGGGCAGGATCACTTCCAGCAGGATCGCCCGGCGCCCTGCCCCGAGGCTTTTCGCCGAGGCGATCAGACGTGGATCGACGCCTTCGACGCCGTGCACGGTGTTGAGCAGGATCGGGAACAGTGCGCCGGTGAAGGTGATGAAAACCATCGACAGCTCGGAGGACGGGAACATCAGAATCGCCAACGGGATCCACGCCACGGCGGGGATCGGGCGCAGCACTTCAAGTGGCGGCAACAGCAAGTCTTCGGCCCATTTCGAGCGGCCGATGGCCAGGCCCAAAGCAATGCCGATCAGTCCGGCCGCGAGATAACCGGCGAAGACGCGGCTGAGGCTGGCGGTCAGGTGTTGCAGGAGCTTGCCGGAGTCGCCCAGACCAAGCGCCGCTTCGATCACCGCCAAGGGTGTCGGCACGTTAGCGAAGGTGATCAGGCCGAGGTTCCAGTGGTGGCTGGCGGCGAGTTGCCAGAACAGCAGGCAGAGCAGCAGTGAGGCAGCCCTCGGAACCCAGCGTGAAAATGATCGGTACACAATAATTCCTCTCAACCGAGATCCCCTGTGGGAGCGAGCCTGCTCGCGAAAGCGGTGGGTCAGGTGATGATGTATTAGCAGGTCTGACGCCTTCGCGAGCAGGCTCGCTCCCACAGGGGAATGTGATGTGCATGAAATCAGCGGATGGCAACGGCCTGGGTGGTGGCATCGGTGAAGTCAAAAACCTTGCCGCCCTGCGCCGCTGCAAATTGCTGCGCCTGGCCTTTGAGCAGGAACGCACTCAAACGACCCTTGGCATCGCTGGCAAACCACGCCTGATCGGCCAATAACTTGATCCCGCTGTCACTGGCCTGCGCATACACAGCGCGGATGCTTTTGCCTTCCTGCTTCAGTGTGGCGAGCGCAGCGAAGGCTGATTCGGCGGAGGCGTATTGGCGCACCTTGTCCTCGCCGCGCACCCAGACTTCAGCGACGTGGCTGAAGTCGGTGATCACTTTGCCGGTCGCCGCATCCGTGGCCTTCAGCGGCGTCTGCGTGTAGTTGGCCAGTTGCGCCGTGTAATCCAGATTCGACGCCTTGAACGCCGCCCGGATGTACTGGTCGTCGATGAAGGTGTTCAGATCGAGGCCACGATCGGCCTTCTTCAGCAGCTTCAACGTGTCAATGGCGGTACCGACGGCCTGACGATATTCAGGCTTCCAGCTCAGGTCGCGGGTCTGCACGCCGAGCGGGCCGTGGAACAGGTAATTAACCTCAGCATCGACGCCGGTGACCTTGGCAATCAGCTCGCTGTACTTTTCAGGTTCAGCGGCGAGCAATTGATTGGCCTCAATGCTCGCACGCAGATAGGCGACGACGATTTCCGGGTACTGCTTCGCGTACGCCTGATCCACCAGCGCGCCATGGAAGGTCGGCGCATTGGCCTGGGCGCCGTCGTAGATCTTGCGAGCGAAACCACGGCTGGGGAATAGCTCGGCGAACGGCACGAAATCGGCGTGGGCGTCGATCTTGCCGGCCTGCAGCGCGGAGCCGGCGACCTCGGGCGGCTGGGCGATGATGTTGACGTCTTTCAGCGGATCCCAGCCCTGCTCCGCCACCGCGCGCAGCAACATGCCGTGGGCAGTCGAGGCAAATGGCACGGAGATGGTCTTGCCTTTGAGTTCGCTCAGCGACTGCACGCCGGACGCGCTCGGCACGACGATACCGTTGCCGCTGCCCTTGATGCTGCCCGACAGCACGCTGATGAACAGACTGTGTTTGCCCGCCGTTTCAAATGCCACGCCGTTGAACGCGCCGGGGAAGTCGGCCATGGCGCCGAAGTCGAGTTTGCCGGCGACCATCTCGTTGGTCAGCGGTGCACCGCTGGTGAAGTTTTTCCACTGCACATCGTACTGGGCGTCTTTGTAGGCGCCGTCGTGGGGCAGGTATTTGTCGAGCAGACCGAGTTCACGAATCAACAACCCGCCGGCGGCGCAATTGATGGTGGTGTCCTGGGTGCCGATGGCGATGCGGATGGTTTCGGCCGAGGCCGACACGGTGAACGAAGCCAGTACCAGACCGGCGATTGCTGCACGCAACATGGTTGTTTCCCCTCGAATCATTTATTGGATGTTCGTCTCCGCCGCGATCAGGGCGCGGTGGGAAACGAGGGGGTTTCGGTGATTCCAGCGTCCGGTGTTTCCGGATGGCTTTGGTTGTCTGGGCCGGCCTCATCGCTGGCAAGCCAGCTCCCACAGGGTTTTCGGGTGTTTGCAAGATCCATGTCCGAAAAAAAATCTCTGTGGGAGCTGGCTTGCCAGCGATGGCGTCCTGTCAGTCAGCGCAGGAGATAGGGGATGTCGACTTTGACGGCACCCGTCGGGCAATCCTTTTCGCAGGGCATGCAGTACCAGCATTCATCGAACGCCATGTAGGCCTTCTGCGTGGCCGGGTTGATCGCCAGCAAGTCCATCGGGCAGACGTCGATGCACACGGTGCAGCCCTTTTCAGCGATGCATTTGTCCTCGTCCACGGTGACGGGGGCGTTGGAGCGGAAAAAGATTTCCTGAGCTTGATAGGCCATGGTTCGGACTCTTTGATGATTGATGTATCAAGCGGCGAAGGCGCCCACTCGCAAGCGGTCGTAGGCCTGCATTTCTTCGGCATCGAGCGGGATGATGTAAGGCTCGACGGCTTTTTTGAAACTGGTCATGCGGCCGTCCTCGCCCTTCTTCAGATGGCAATGGCAGAACCACTCAGCGTCATTGCGCTGCGGGTGATCGACGCGATAGTGGTACAGGCCCCAACGGCTTTCAGCACGGAACAACGAGGCGCGGGCGGCCATTTCGGCGCAGTCGCGGATCACACTGGTTTCCATGGCGCGCATCAGTTCGTGGGCGTTGTTGGCTTTCATCTGCTCGAGATCGCGCTCGATGTCGCTGAAGCGTTGCAGGCCGATCTGCATCTTCTTGGTCACTTTCGGCGGTTGCAGGTAGTCGTTGACGAAGCGGCGCAGCTTGTACTCGACCTGTGCCGGCGGCAGACCGTGCTCACGATCCAGCGGTGCATAGACCCGGGCTTTCTCCTTTTCGATCTGCTCGGCATCCAGCGCAGAAAACTCGCGGTCAGCGACAAAATCCGCCGCGTTGTGCCCGGCAAACCAGCCGTAGGTGAACGCGCCGAGCATGTAGTTGTGCGGCACGGCGGCCATGTCGCCGGCCGAGTACAAGCCTTTCACCGACGTCTCGGCGCGCTCGTTGACCCACACCCCGGACGCCGAGTGACCGCTGCAAAAACCAATTTCGGAGATGTGCATCTCGACCATCTGCGTGCGGTAATCGGTGCCGCGATTGGCGTGAAACTGGCCACGACTCGGGCGTTCGTTGCTGTGCAGGATTTCTTCGATGTTCTGGATGGTTTCTTCGGCCAGGTGATCGAGTTTGAGGAACACCGGGCCGTTACCGCTCTCCAGTTCCTGGTGAAACTCCCACATCATCTGCCCGCTCCAGTAGTCGCACTCGATGAAGCGTTCGCCCTTGTTGTTGGCGGTATAGCCGCCCAACGGACCGGTGACGTAAGCGCAGGCCGGGCCGTTGTAATCCTTGATCAACGGGTTGATCTGGAAGCACTCGAGGTTCGCCAGTTCGGCCCCGGCGTGATAGGCCATCGCGTAGCCGTCGCCGGCGTTGGTCGGGTTTTCGTAGGTGCCCATCAGGTAACCCGACGACGGCAGACCGAGACGCCCGGCGGCACCGCACGCGAGGATCACCGCTTTGGCCTTGATCACATGGAAATCGGCGGTGCGGCAGTCGAAGCCCATTACGCCATTGACGGTGCCCTCCTCGTCAATCAGCAAACGCGTGCACACCAGGCGATTGGTGATGCTCACCCGGGCGCGTTTCAACTGGCGATAAAGGACTTTTTTGATGTCGTGCCCTTCCGGCATCGGCAGTACGTAAGCGCCCATGTGATGGACTTTTTTCACCGCGTAATCGCCGGTCTCGTCTTTCTCGAACTTCACGCCCCAGCGGTCGAGCTGTTCGATAGTTTCGAAGCTGTGGGTGGCGTAGGCGTACACCGCTGCCTGATTGACGATGCCATCATTGGCGATGGTGATTTCCTTGGTGTACTGCTCTGGAGTCGAGTGGCCGGGGATGATCGCGTTGTTCAGGCCGTCCATGCCCATGCTGATCGCGCCGCTGCGCTTGACGTTGGCCTTGTCGACCAGCAGCACACGCAAATCCTTGTTTTTTTCCTTGGCCTTGATCGCCGCCATCGGCCCGGCGGTGCCACCGCCGATCACGACGATGTCGTATTCCTGTTCGAGAACGTTGCGGGTCATGCCTGCTCCCCTTTTTGCCGGTCGATCCGCAGGCGGTACTGGAACGCATCGCCACGGTAGTAAAGGTGTTCGAAGTCCAGCGGCTGGCCGTTGGCGTCGTGGGTCAGGCGTTCGATGCGCATGATCGGCGAGCCGGCCTCGACGTTAAGGGCCTGGGTCAGGTCGCTGTCGGCCAGCACCGCGTCGATCGCCAGATCCGCATGGCCGAGGGCGATGCCGCAGTCGTTTTCGAGAATAAGGAAGATGTCGCGGGTGACCAGATCAGCCTTCTCCAGCCGTTCGCCAACCGCTTTGGGCAGGTAGGTGATTTCCAGCGAGATCGGCTCACGATTGATCAGCCGTACGCGTTTGATCTGCGCCACTGTCTCGCCTTCCGTGACTTGCAAACGCTCGGCGACGCGTTTGTCGGCGGGGATGAATTTGAAACTGCGCAGGCGGTTGATCACCTCATAACCGCGCCCGGTCATGGACTCGGCGAGGCCTTGCAGGCTGCTGACGTTTTGAAAGGTTTTCGGTTTGGCGACGAAGGTGCCTTTGCCGTGAATCTTGAAGATCAGCCCTTCCTTCTGCAGATCGCCCAAGGCTTGGCGCACGGTGATGCGGCTGACTTTGAACAGCGCACCGAGTTCGCTTTCGGAGGGCATCTGGCTGTCTTGCGGATATTCACCATCGAGGATGCGCGCACGGAGGACGTCGCGCAGTTGGGTGTGCAGCGGAACGCTACTGAGGGAGAGAACATTATCGGTCATCGCGGGATCACTTGTTATAACGAGTTATGACGTGATCTTAGAGTTGTTATGACAAGGTTGAGAAATACCGAATGGGCATAAGGTTAGATACGACGACGCACTGCCAATGTGGGAGCGAGCCTGCTCGCGAAAGCGGTGGTTCTTTCAGCAAAGATGGTGACTGACACGCCGCCTTCGCGAGCAGGCTCGCTCCCACAGGGGGATTGTGTAGGTCAGTAAAGGTCAGTGGCGTTTGAGGATCTGGTCCATGACCCAGTCGGTCTTGAGCGCTTGTTCAGCGACGGCAGGATGCTGTGATTCGCCGCGAATGTGCGCGTTCATGCCCAGCACGTGGTGCCACTGGATATGCTCGTGATGGGCAATTTCCAGGCTGAGGAGTTCATCCGCATGCAGTTGAACAGGATGTTCATCGAATACCGAAAAACTGATCCGCCCACGACTGCCGATGATCTCGACCCGATCCTCGCGCCGATCCGCAACAAAGCTCCAGCAGCCCATGCCCAGCGCCCCGGAGGCGAATCGCCAACTGGCGCTGACGGCGTCCTCGGCCGCGTACAACCCGGCTTGCCTTGCGGTGAATCCGGCGACTTCAACAATGTCACCGAGCAGATACTGGAACAGATCAAAACCATGGCTGGCCAGATCAGCGAAGTAACCACCACCGGCCACCGCCGGATCGGTGCGCCAGTTGTTGCTGCCGTCCAGATCCGCCGCTGACGGGGCCTTGGTCAGCGTCCAGCTCAGGTGCCGAACCTCGCCGATGCGGCCCTGCTCCAGCCACTGACGCACCTGCGCAAAACGCGGTAACGAACGGCGGTAGTAGGAAACGAACAGGTGCAGGCCTGCATCGGCAAACGCCTGCTGCATCTCGCGGCTTTGCCCGGCATTCAGCGCCATGGGTTTTTCCACGCAGCAATGCTTGCCGGCGGCAGCGACTTTGAGGCTGTAGGCGTGGTGGCTGTCGGGGGGCGTTGCGATGTAGACCGCGTCCACCTCGGGATCATTGATCAGCGCGTCGACATCGGTGTAGACCCGGGCGATGCCGTGGCGCGCGGCGTAATCGCTCACGGCCTCAAGGCGTCGGCCCATGACTGCCACCAATGCCGAGCCCGGAGCCTTGTAGAAGGCCGGTCCACTTTTGCGCTCAGCGACGCTGCCGCAACCGATCATGCCCCAACGCACCACGTTCATTGCCCGCTCCCTGTATTTGAAGACCTTAGCCGATGCGCAAAGCGCGCAGATCCAGATGACCGTCCTTGAGCGGCGGGCACCAGTAGTAACCGCCGGTGATCGGACGGCTGATGCGATACAGGCCATCGGTGATGCCGTCTTCCAGACCGCTCATGCGGCGCAATTGCGCTTCGAAAGCATCCAGCGAAAAACCGAAGGCGAGGAACATCAGGCCGGCGCGGTCGCCTTCGATCCACGGCATCGAGCGGCGGACGACGAAGGCCTCCGGCGCAAAGCTTTCCTGCGCGGTGCGTTTGACGTGGGCGGAAACCGGCGCGTCGTCGATCTCTTCGTTGTCGCTCAGGCGACGGCCCATGATGTTGTCCTTGTCTTCGGCGGACAGCTTATGGAAGCCCTTGAGGTCGTGCTGCCATTGCTGGATCGCGGCGAAGCTGCCACCGACCAGGCCTTCGGCACCGTCACCGAGCAATGCGGCGGCGATGGCTGCGTCATCGTGCGGGTTTTCAGTGCCGTCTTCGTAGCCGGTCAGGTCGTGGCCGTCCTTGTGGCGGAAGGCTTCCTGCACATCCGCCAGACGCAGGGCCGGAGCCAGTGCTGCTTCGAAGGCATTGCAGCGGTTGAGCAATTCGCCACGGTCAACGCCGTGCAGCCAGACCCACAGCGCATGCTGGGTCGACGGGTTTTCCACGCCGACACCGGTCATGGCCGGGAAGCTGCGCAGGCCGTCGATTTCCACGTTGAGGGCTTTGGCCAGGGACTCACCGAAACCGACCACCGCCGATTGGCCGTCCACCAGGTTCATCAGGTTGTCGATCGCCTGCGGCAGTGCTGCAACTGATTCGAGGGCGAAAAACAGATGACGTGCTTGCGCAGGAACAGGGGTGGCGAGAATGCCCGGCTGGTAGTAACTCATGTGAACTCCTTGGAAAGTGCGCGGGAGTTTACCTGTGGCCAGACGGTTTGTGTGGTTGAAATACTGATGCATTGAGCACAGAAAATCCCTGTGGCGAGGGAGCTTGCTCCCGCTCGGGCGCGAAGCACCCGCAAACCCTGCATGCAAGGTGTGTCTGGAGGAATGAGGTGGCAGGTTTTGGGTCTGCTGCGCAGCCCAGCGGGAGCAAGCTCCCTCGCCACAGGAATCGTCTGGACTACGTTGTGCTGCTCTCAACCCGCCACGCACTCGGGCTCATCCCCGTCCAGCGCTTGAACGCCCGGCGAAAGCTGCGCACGTCGCTGTAGCCGACTTCTTCAGTAATCCGCTCGATCGGCATATCGGGATTGGCCAGCAGACTCATCGTCCGCGCCTGCCGCACTTGCTCCAGCAAGGCTTCAAAGGTCAGCGAATGCTCGGTCAGGCGCCGGCGCAAAGTGCGGCTGCTCATGTTCAGGTCACCGGCAATCTTTTCGATATGGCTGCCCCGGCTCAGGTCCCGGGCAATCGCGCGTTCCACGGCTTGAATCAGATCAAGTTTCTGATGCACCTGCGCCGCTTCCAGCTCCAACAACGCCACCGCCTGACGCAACGCCAACGAGTGGTGATTGGGCAGGTTGACGTCGAGCCATTGCGCGTCGATCAACATGCGATTGTGCAGGCAACCGAAGCGCACGTGCGGCCCGAGCAAACGGTGATACTCGCTCAGGTAATCCGGTGCGGCATGCACGAATTCCACGGCAATTGCCTGAAAATCGGCCCCCGCCAGCGCTCGACCGTACACCAGCAGACTGGCGAAAAACTCCTCGACTGCGAACAGCTGGACATCGGCGAACGGCAAACGGCATTCGGCATCGAGATGCACCTGTTCACCGACCACATCGACGCTGGAAACCACAATCCCGCCCGACGTGTGCTGATGGCGAATGCCCAGAGCGAAGGCGTCGCGCAAGGTCTTGCACAGCGACAGAACATGGCCGAGCAGGCCCAGCGTGCCAAGTACATTCTGCGCCCCGACCCACAGGCCCAGGCCCTGATTGGGCAGCACCTTGAGCGCGCGCTGAATCATCGCCACGGCCTGACGATAGGAAATCCGCTGCGCCGGATCCTGCAAATCTTCAAGGGTAAAACCCAGACCACGGCACAGGCTTTCGGGGTCGACGCCCTTGTTCTGCGCAACTTCGGCGAGGGTTTGCAGGAGAAACGGCGAGACCAGCGCCAGTTCAAAGGTCGGGTCTTGGACTTTTACGTTCATGGGGGCGAGACATTCCGGAGCACGCTTGATTGTTATTTTTGTAACCGGTTATGTCGAAAGAAGTTAGCACAGGGTTGGCGCACTGTCCGCAGAAGTCCCCCTAACTGTCCGCCAATACCCTGCCCTGTCGGGCGCCAAGCGCTTATTTCTATAGTGCCGGGCGTCCTGCGTGCCGGCGTTGCGCCCAATCACAATAATAATGAGGACGGATATGAACCCGAACCGCGCGACTTACCGTTGCCGCCTGGCCCTGACATTACTGGGCTGCACCGCAACCCTGCCGGCGCTGGCCACCGAAGCCGGCGTCGACAACATCGGCACCGGCACCGACGGCTTCTTCATGCTGCCACTGGAGGTCGACAGCCTTCCTGAGAACATGGTCGCGTTCAACCTCTACTACAACCATTACAAGGCTCGAAAGCTCAACATCAGCTCGTTTGGCGGCAAGGTGCCGAATGTCGAGATCGAGTCCACCGCGGTGATTCCACGCCTCGATTATCTAAGCCCGGTACGCATATTCGGCGGACGCCTGGCCGGCTACATCGCCCAGCCTTGGCTAAAACAGGAAGTCTCGGTGTTCGGCTTGAGTGACACCCGCGAAGGCATGGGCGACACCACCGTCGCGCCGATCATTCTGTGGGACATGGGCAAAAACCTGACCCTCGGCGCCGCCGTGGAAATCACCGTACCGACCGGTGAGTACAGCGTCGATCGGCTGGCCAACACCAGCAACAATTTCTACACCTACAAACCGCTGTTCTCCTTCACCTGGCTGCCGACGGACAAGACCGAGGTGTCGATGAAGACCACTTACAGCTTCAACGAGAAAAACAAGGACACCGATTACAAATCGGGGCAGATCTTCCACTTCGATTACTCCGCCAGTTACAAGATCACCGACGACCTGATGCTCGGCATCAACGGCTACTACCTCAAGCAGACCACCGACGACAAACATTTCGGCCATACCGTGCAGTTTGCCGGGCAGGATGTCGACGACGGCGTGCGTGGCAAGGTGTTCGCCATCGGCCCGGCGCTGCACTTCACCTTCCTCAAATACGCCAGCGCGGAGATTCGCTGGGCCAAGGAATTCGACGTGGAGAACCGGCCGGAAGGGGAAATGCTGTGGGCGAAGGTGAGTATTCCGTACGCGTTCTGAGTGTATTTGTAGGAAAGAACACCCGGTTTTGTAGCCTGAAAACCTGAAAAACGCAGGGGAGGAATACGCCTACAGCTGCGGTCGAGATTGCCGGACAACGGTGGGAAACGTCCGGCAGATTTCAAAGGGGCGCTTGCAGATACTGGCTCCGTTACCCCATGGTTCCTCAAGGGCTCATGGGGTGCATCGTCTGCCAGTGACGACATTGGGCCATGCCCCCCTTAAACTGCCAAGATTGATCACGGAGATCACCATGAGCATATTACTTTCCCCGTTTTACTCTGACTTCGAATCCGAAGAAGAGGCCGAGAGCTACGATCGCTGGTTTCGTGCCAAGGTGCAGGCTGCACTGGATGATCCCAGTCCGGGCATACCTCACGAGGAAGCTATGCTGCTGCTCGACCAATTATTAGAAGAGAGACGCAAGAATCGACACGCTGCCGCTTGAATGGAGCGATCAAGCTCTGGACGATCTGGCTGACATCATCGATTACGTCGAACAACACAACTCAAACGCTTCAGCGGCTCTGCAACACAAGGTGGGTACAGCAACGCAAAGGCTTTCATCAATCCCCTATGGTTACAGATCCGGTCGAGCGCCAGGTACTCGGGAAATGGTGGTTAATCCTAACTATCTGCTGGTCTATCGAGTGAACGGGCGCATCAGAATACTGACGCTGGTCCACGCCCGACAAAAATACCCACGAAGCTCATCAGCATAAAAAAAGGGCGGCCAAATGGCCGCCCAAACGTACTACACGAGAGTTCTTTACAAGGTCAGTTGCCCACGCTCCTCCTCGGTCAGCTGCTGCTTCGCCTGTTCATCCAGCGCCCCCGCACCCAACACCTGCACCGGGCTGTTCGGGTTGTACCCCGGGGCCGGTGCGCGGCTGGCGCCATCACGGGTCGGAGCCAGTTGTTCGTTGCCGAAGCTGAGTACCTGCACGGTGAACACCGAGGCCTGGTTCTGCCGCGACGCTGCCTGCTGCTGACGGGCGACGTCTTCCGCCGCCTGGGTCGCCGACGACGCGGCGGAACTGGCCGAGGTGATGGCCCCGGTGTTGACCGCCGAGACCACCGGGACGCCGGTTGCCTTGCCCTGCACCGAGATATTGGCGGCGTTGACTACCGTCAGTGCGGCGATATTGACGTTGCCAGACACGCGAATCCCCGCCTCGCCCGCATCGATGGTACCCAGCGGGGCGATCAGGTCGATGTCCCCCGGTGCCACTTCGGCAATCGGGTTGAGCGTGGCGATACCGGCGCCAGTGCTCGGCACCGATGGCGACAGGGTCACGTTACCCCAGGTGTCGTACACGCGTTTCGGCGGGGTGTAGACCACCGTGGTTTTCGAGCCGCGACCGGCGTTGATATCGCCCTCGGCGGACCAGCCGAGGATCGAGCCACCAAACGTGGTCATGATCCGGCTCTGCCCGAGCAGGATGCTGCCCTCGGAGTAGAGCTGAATGTTGCCCGAACCTTGGGTGATGATGCCCGCCGTCGACGGCGGCGCTGCGCCCTCGATGCCGAACACCTGACCACCGCCGGGCGTGAGCATCTGGATATCGCCGCCGAACAACGTCTTGACCCCAGCACCGCCATAAAGAGTGATGTCGCCGTCATAACGGATCGGATTGCCAGCCACATCGGTGGTCGGGAACAATGCGGCAATGGCGTTGCGACCGCGCAGGTAACTGCCTTTGCGCGGGCCGTCGACATCGTTGTATTCGAGGCCACCGGCTCGCAGTTCGGCGAAGTACACCTGACGGGCGAAGATCGCCTGCTGAGTACTCGGCAACGCGGCGTAGAACGCTTGCGCCTGTTCGGCGTTGCCGCTGAAGCCGTAACCGAGGGTCAGCCAGCTCTGCAGCTCGTCGAGGTAAGTCTTGACCACTTTGCCCGGCTGCGCGCTGAGGGAGGCATCCGCACTGGCCACGTTCTGCGGGTTCAGGTACCGCGCGATGAACCGTGAATAATCCGGCCCCTGCGCACCGACGCCGGCCTGCAAGACCACGCTGGCGCCTGGCCGCTGATCACCTGGCAACAACGAGCCAAGGCTGGTGATGCTGGCCCGGTCCTCCATGAGGATGTTGCGCCCGGCATTGACCTCCAGGGTGCCGGGGCCGGCGATGTCGAAGCTGCTGTAGAGAATGTCGCGACCGGCCGACACTTTCGACACGTCCCTTGGATCGTTGTGCACAAACAGATTACCGGTGGAGTAGATCGTGTCCTTACTGTTGCCGATACCTTCCTTGGCCGAGATCGTCGGGCTGCCGAGGTTGGTGCCTGAGGCGACGATGTCGCGACCCGCCATCATCCACACCGGCCCTGCTGCTTCGTACCAAGTGCGTAGCGAATCGCTCGCCCGCAACGATTCGCCACTGCGGATACCCACCAGGTCACCGCTCAAGGCGTAGATTCGCGCCGGGCCCATGACATCGCTGAGGCCGGCGTACGAGTTGCTGCCGAAAGCGAACAAGGGATAACGAAGGTTCGGTTCAGCCAGGACTCCATCGCTGCCGCTGTTGGAAATAAACGGCGTTTGCGCCGAGTTGCTGGTATAGCCGTTGAACGCCGGGGCGAACGGCGTGGCAATCGCCAGTGGACTGGCCCCGGACTGGTTGATCGCATAGCCGCCGGCATAAATCGAATTCCCCGCCAACAGTTCCAGTTGACCCGACGCCGACGGCGCCAACAACAGCGAATAGGCGGTCGCCGGGGCGGTGTTGCCGACGCTGTAAGCCGCCGACGAACCGGCGTAGATCGAGCCCTGCCCCGCCACCGCGCGCAGAATCGATGGATAGACGAAACGACTGTCGGTTGGCGAAGTGTTCTGCCCTTTGAGTGGCCCGTTGGTGTCTGTCTCTGCCAGTTGGGTACTCGGGGTGAGATTGCCACCGGCCGAGAACAGATCGATCGCCGTGTGTTCGGTCCACAACGAGAAGCCGGTCAAAATTCCGCCCTGGGTGATGTTGCCCTGATCGTCGAACAGCGGCGTGGCGTTCTGCAAACGCACCCGGCCCGGATCCGCTGCGCCGCCCAGGACCAGATCGCCACGGGTGTTGATGCGCATGCCCGAGTCGCCAGGGATCAGCACAAGCCCACCGGAGGCATTGCTGGTGGTTGCGGTAAACGGGTCAAGCGCACGGGTTTCGCGAGCATCATGCAACACGCGGTTGGCGCCATATTGCAGATTGATCCCGCCCACCGCACTGCCGCTGACTTGTGCCGCGCCGCGCAGGTTGATCAACGCGCCTTGCAGATCATGCTTGGGCGGCGTGATCCCATTGTTGCCGGCTCGCACTTGCAGCGATGGATTGAGCGAGCCGCCGATGCGGATGTCCATGTCACCGCCACCGGTCAATTGCAGGCTGCCGTCGCTGCCGACACGACCGCTGCTGCCCACTGCCACGATCAGGCCCTGACTGCGTGGATTGGTTCGCGCATCCCCCATCGGTTTGAGCATGCCGGCGTCTGCACCGGCGCGCAGGCTGATGTTGCCGCCCCCCAAGGTCCCGAAACCGGTGAAACCCACCAGGTACGGCGCCGCATCCATGTCGGCATCCGGCAGCGGCTGAGTGGCATAACTGCCGAAGTTGATCCACCAGGCGGTCGGCACGTCACTGCTGCCATCGCCCTGGCGCCACAACCAATTACCCACCGCGACGCTTGGCACCTGCTCACGGTAGCCGCCGCTATTCGCAACCTTGCGCCCGAGGCTATCGCCGGAGACAGAGCCGCCGGCATTGATCGTCAAGTTGCCGCCAAGCTGCGGATACCAGGCCTGATAGAGACTGTCGGTGCCGCCGTTGACCCATTTTTCGACGTCGCCACCGGCACTGCCCAATACCGAATCCTTGTCGGACAAACGTCCACGCATCTGCTTGAAGCGCGGATCGACATCGGCCGACTGGGTGCCAGCGGTGTACACACCAAACGGCGAGGCCATGCTCAGGTCACCGGCGGCGATCAGATCCAGATCACCGGTACCGGTGCGCAGGACGCTGAACATCTGGCTGTGAATACTGGCGCTTTTCGCCGGATTGCTCTCGACGCACACCTCGGGATAACTGTCGCACAGCGTCAGGTACTCCTCGGGAATCGGCGCGTAATCCTGAAAGCCGAACTGGTTGCCGGGGGCCCAGGTCCAGCGCGCCATCGGTGCACAGGCAGCGGGATCGGTTTCGCAGAGAATCAGGTATTCCTCGGGCACCGGTTCGAAGGCAGGGAAACCATACTGGTTGGTTTCCGACCACACCGCGCGTGGATTGCCTTCGGTGATCTTCGCCCCGTAATGGGTGTCCGCGAGGCGCAAATTGCCTTCGGTGGTGAGCGGTTTCACTGCACGACTATCGGCTGCGGAAAGATCGGCCCCCGCCACCGCGCGGATCGACCACGAGGCACTACCCGACGGCAACATCGGCGCGATTGCCCAGTTGGCACCCTGGTTGGCACCAGTCAAAGCGCGCAATTCGATAAACGCGACACCGTCAGCGAGTACCACATTGGTCATCGACGGAATCAACGAACCGCGCAACAGCGCCAGCGAACTGCTCAACAGCAAATTCTTGCTGCTGCCGGTGTCGACATCGAAGGCGCCCGGCAAGGGCACACCTTTGGGCCAGTTCATGGCTTGCAACGCGGTGTTGCGGTTCAAGCGAATACCGGCACCCAGACGGCTGCTGGCCGGCACCGTCACATCGTTGCGCAACAGCGTCCCGGCGGCATACAACAGATTGCCCGAGGCGTCATGCACCGCCCCCGCCAGCACCGTGCCGGCGCTGAAGGTATAAGGCGCGGCCAGTTCGACCTGCACCGGCAGTAGCGTGCCGCTGACCAGCGTCGTCGCCTGAATCGGCAGATCGTAATTAAGGGTCACACCCGACGGGAATTGCGTGCCCGGTGCCAGCGTCACCCCGGTCCCCGGTACAACCAGATCACCGCCGAACGGCTGTACGCCCGGCAGCAGCTTCCAGCCAGCGTCGTCGACAGTCTCTGGTGGCGGAGCGAAGCCGTCGTTGATGCTGCCGTAAATATCGAGGTTGCCGCCGGCACGGATCACCAGGCTGGCGGATTCACCGGAACCATAGACGCCATCGACTTTGCCCGTGTGCGGATTGAGGCTGGCGTAGCGGTAACGCGACAGGTCGATATCACCTTCAACCACCAGGTCGCCGTCAGCGCTTTTGCTGACGATCTCGACCCCGGGGCGCAGATGGAAGGCATCGGCGTAGCTCGCATTATTCAGGCCGGCCAGTTTGCGTTGCAACAGATCGGCGTTGTTCAGCGCAGCGTCGATGAACCCGGTGTTGTCGCCGTCGATGCGGCTGAACAGGGCCTGATCAATGACCTGATAAGGCCGGCCGCTGACCGCCGGGTCGACGCCATCACGCGCATCGTCATAGCGGCGCACACCATTGAGGCCGATGGAACGCGCGCCCTGAATATTCACAGTGCCGCTGGCATCGATGGCGATGTCGCCGGCACCCAGACGTGGCGCATTGAGCTCCACAGTGCCGCGCAGCATCTGATCGTGCTGACCGGCGAGGAAACCCGGCACCGCATCCGTACCATGGCGCAAGTCGATGCGCGTGCCGGACGCCAGGGTCAACATCCCGGCCCCGGAATTCAGCTCGACCATGGCGCGGTTCGGCGCGTCGATGATCTTGCCGTAACTGTCGACGCGCAACACCCGACCATGGGCATCGAGCACGCTGTTGCCGGCCAGGGTCAGGCCGTTCTGCGCCGACAGCCGAATGCTGCCGACCCGTTCGCCACTGGCATCGATCAAGCCATTGACCGTCAGGCTGCCATTGTCCACCGAGACATTGATCTCGCCGGCCTTAAGCCCATCGCCTATCAGCAAATCGCCTCGCTTGAGTTGCAAGCTGCGACTGCCGAACACCTGTCCGGCATTCAGGCGTTGATTGAGTGCCGCGAACTGCACGCTCGCATCTGCGCCCAACTGCTGAGCGCGAATGTCCACGCCCCCGGCTTTGTACGGCACCAGCGTGCCGCCGGCATCGTAATAGCCGCTGCTGGCGCCGAGGATCTCGCCCTGCAGATCGACGATGCCGGCATCCGCTGCCAAGGCAACGGCGCTGAGGTTGCCGGCCTGATTGTTTTTCGCCGACAGATCAATGCGCGACCCGGCGAGCTGGCGGATATTGCCAGCGTTGCTCAACAGCGACACGTCGCCGCCCCAGCTGTACTTGCTCACGTCGTTGAACGGCAAGGTGCGCCCGGCCATGTCCAGTTGCGCGCCGCCAGCGAGGGTCAAGTCGTGCTCGGCTGTGGCCGTGAGCTTGCCGCTGGCCAAAGCGATGCGGCTGTCGAGCACGATGTCGCGGGCTTGCAGAGCGAGCTCCGCGCCGAGGGCATCGGCCACACCCGCAGCACCGGCACCGCTGAGCGTCAGGCGATTGCCAGCCTTGAGCAGATTGACCGACGCTGCCTCACCGGTCAGCAACGGTGTGCGCAAAGTGAGATTGCCGCCAGTGTAGGCATAACCCTTGAGCGGGTCGTAAGCGCCCTGCTGTTGATACACCGCCAGGCTGCCCTTGTGATTGGCAGTGATGCGTGCGCTGGCGCTGAGGTTGACGTTGGCAAAACCCAACGCCAGACGATTGTTCTGATCGAGGCCGCTGGGTTGTGGCATCGGGCCGTAACCCAATTCGATGCGTTGTGCCTGAATATCCAGGGTGCCGCTGCCGGTACCGGCGCCGCCGCTGATCACACTGCCGGGGTCCTGAGTGGCACCGTTCCAGATCAGATTGGCGGTACGGATCGTCGCGATGTCTTCGGCCGTGCCCGCGCCATAAATCGCCGGGGTGGCGAGCACGAGGTTTTGTAGCTTGCTCTGCCCCGTCTGCGCATCGAAGGTATCAAGGGTCACGCTGCCGTAGAGATTGAAGGCATCGCGCGTGGTCAGGCTCAGTGTCTCCAGGGCGGGTGCGCCGAACTGGTTATCACCGCGCAGCAAACGGTCCAGCACATTCTGGTTCAGGGTCAGGCCGGCCGGTACGCGGTTGCCCGCAGCCGCCAATGCTTCGGCGCTGCCAGCGTTGACCGCGCCCACCGCCAGGGCCAGATGACGCGTGCCGAAACGCACGGCTTCACCGAGTTCGAACTGATTATCCGTGGCGGCGGTGATGCTGCCGTTTGAGTAGAGCAGCGCCGGGCTGGCGCAAACCGCCGTGGCGCAGGTGCCGATCCGAATGCTGCCGGCACCGGTGAAGCCGCCGCCCGCCTCCGGCGCCAGCACATTGGTCCAGCCGTTCGAAACCACCACCACACTGGACGCCCCCGGCTGATAAATGTACCCGGCCGTCGAGTCATAAGCGGCGTTGCCACGCCCCAAGGCGTTGATCCCGGCGCCCGCTTCGAGGGTGATACCGCCGTTGATCGAGTTGCTGCGCAACAGCACTTCCGGCGCTGCCAACAACGCCCCATCACGCAAGACGATGCTGGAGGTGTCACCGATGAAACCAATGATGTTGCCCGCCGTGCTGTAGCTGACAGTAGGCATCGCGCCAATGGTCAAACGTCCGGCGTTGAGGTTGTTGAGCGTTTCGGCGTACAGCGAAATACCGTTGAAGCCCTCGGTCGGCGCTTGTCCGCTGCCGAGAATTTCGAAACTGCTGCGGGCGTTGCCGCTGCGCACCACGGCCGTGCCGACCAGACCACCAGCGGCGGCGCCAAACCGCGCCTGTCCGTTGAACTGCAACGCGATGTCCTGCTCGCCACCGTCAATCAGGCGCAGGTCCAGAGTCTTGCCGTCCTGCGGGGCCAGTGCCCGGGGAACCCCGCGCCGCACGGCATCACTCTGGATGAATTGGCTGAGACTGGTTTCGTTGTACTGCGAGTATCGGCGCAACACATCAGCCGGGGTCAGAATGACCTGGCGGGCGAGACTGTCGTGCAGACGAGTGTTGGCAATCGACATCTGCCCGCTGCCGGTCCACGAACCATTGCGCATCGGCAATACACCCGTGCTTGCGCCCGGCGTGGCCTGACCGTTGACTTCGACCCGGAACGCGCCGGGCAGCAAGGCAAACGTCGACGGCAACAACGTGTAAGTACCCGCCGCCAGACCCGGCACGCCGGCGCCGATGGTGATCTGCTGGCCGATCCGTGGATCGACCGCGCCCGCCTCGGCCAGCACCGGCGCGTACGTGCTCTGGTTGCCCGGCACGATCGCATACACAGGGTTGCTCGCCAGCCCTGGCAAGCTGAAAGTACCGTCGGTAGCGTTGCGCACCAGCGGATTGAAACGGGCATCGGTGGAACCGCCGCGCCCGGAAATGAAACCGGCGCCACGCAGGTCGCCGCCGCCCGACAAATCGATGAGCGCGCCGCTCTGCACATCAATGAATTGGGTGCTCATCGACACGCCGGTCGCTTCCCCGGTGACGCCATTCAACACCACTGATTTGCCGCCGTAGCGGTAGTCGATGCCGTCGGTGGTGCCGCCATACGGCATGACCAGCCCGGCACCGCTGACCGACGTCACGCTGCCCGGCAGCAGACGCACCTCACGGGTGGTGGTCAACAAGTCATCGCCGAGGACAATCTTGCCCAACGGTGCACGCAACACGCCGCCCTGTTCGATAAACGCCGCCGAGAACGTCAGCTTGCCGAACGCCGAATAAGGCGCCGCAGCCGGCGCTGCTCCGTGGCCGCTGATGCGCAGGGTATGTTCGGCAACCGACTGCGCGCCCTGATAACCCACACGCACTTCTGCCTGCACGTCACTGGCGGGATAAATCTGCGCCGCACGCAGGTTCAAATCACCCGGGGTCCACAGACGGCTTTTATCAGCGCCATCGACAGGCGCCAGAAAGCGCAGATCACCGCTGCTGTCGAGGCTGACCTCGGCAAACCCACGGCGGCTGTAATCGGCGGCCGGTGCTTTCAGTTGCAGGATCGAACCCTGTGCCCCGAACGACAGACCGTTACCCAGATCCAGCAAGTTGGCCGACGCCGTGAAGCGGGCGTCCGCGAGTTTGCCGGTCGGGCTGTTCGTCAGCCGTGGGCGCACGCTGCCGACCACGCTGTAATAGCTGCCGACACCGGACAAGCGCAGATACGGCGCGCTCAGATCGACCCGTGCCGTGTCTTTGCCTGACTCGGCCAGAGACAGCGCCCCGGCGTACAGGCTGAGGCTTTGCTGCATGTGCAGGTTGACGTCACCGTCGAACGACAACAGGCCGTTACTCAACAGGCTCAAGGTGTCGAAGCCACCGCTCATCAGGCTGTCGGCATGCACCCGGGCCTGACCGTAGCGCAATCCGTCGTCGCCTTCGCCCGGACGCAGGTCGGCAGCAAGCGTCTGCCCGGTCGACGTCTGGTCGATGATCATCTCGCGTGGCGTGCGCACGTTGTTGGCCGCCGAATCGGCGTACAACGGCGTCTCCAGTGCCACTTCCAGACGACCACCAGCCGCCCCGGCACCACCCGCTGCCGCACGTAAATCGCCGTCGATGAACAGGCCGTTGTAGGAGCTGATGGCGATGCGTCCGCCGTCGGTTGCCACACGTGTCGGTCCCTGCCCGGCGATGTCCAGCAGCGCCTCGGCGCCAGACGCATCGAGCTGCGCGCCCTGGCGCACCACCACGTAGGCATCGGCGGCTGTGGCCGTGGCGAGTTTCGCGTCGATCTCGCCACCGAGGATGATGCTGCCGCCCTTGCCGACCCGCCCGTAAGTGCGACCCAAGGCGTCCACTGCGGTGTTCGCGCGCCCTGCCACATCCAGACGCGCGTGTTCACCGATCCAGATCGAACGGTTGTGTGCGTCCGGTGCGGCGAGTTGATCGGAGGTGGCCGGTTTGATCGCACCGAACTGTTGCTGGCGAATATCAATCGTGCCGCCCCAGGCATTGAGTTCACCGTCCACGGTGATCTGCCCGGCGCCGCGCAACTTGATGCTTTGCCCCGGGTCGACGCTGATGCGCGAACCACGGCCGAGGGTCAGGCTGCTGTTGGCCGCGTCGATCAGGCTGAGCTGGCTGGCCCCGCCTTGCAGCGTCAGGCTGGCACCGGCGCGTTGCGTCAGCACGCCCTGAGTCGGATTTTCCTGGTACAACGCCGGCGTCCACAGCTCCAGCGCCGCGTGTGGGTCGGCACCGCTGAGCTGATTCGGCGCGGCATCGCCAAAACGGTACACCGGCAGACTGACGTCAACGACGCTGCCTTCGGCGACGTCCAGGCCGCTCAAACCGATCAGGTTGTACGCGGAGAAGCCCTTGTTGAACAGATCAGTGGACAGTCGCAGGGTGTTGTCGGCCAACGCTTTGTCAGTCTGTCCGATCAGGATCTTGTTGGCCTGCACGGTCAACGTGCCGCCACCAGTTACACCGTAGCCACGCAACTCGCCATCGAGGCGCAGGTGCGATTGGCCGGGGGCGGAAATCGCACTGGATTCCACGGTCAAATCACCGCCCTTGCCACCGCGTGTCTTGCCGTTGGCGAGGATCGCGCCACCGGATGAAACATCCAGCAGGCTGCCGGCGCCGATATTGATATCACCGCTGCTGCGGATCGACACCAAACCACCATTGAGCGACGCCAGACTGGCGCCATCGTCCGGCTGGGTGCGCAGGTTGCTCCATACGCCACGGGTATCAAGGTGAACGCCTTCAGCCACAGACACTTGCGTCGGCTTGCCGGTGATCGCCGTGAGGCGGGTGTCACTGCTTACGGTGCCGTTGAACTGATTGAGTACGTTGCCCAGACGCAGGCTGCCGCTGCGCGCGGTCAGGTCAGCGCCGACCTGCACATCCGGCGCATACAGGGTGATGTCGCCAGCGGTATCGACGCTGAGCGCACCCGCGACGACGACCTGATCCCTGGCCGCCACCTTGAGAGCGCCGAGACGGAAGCCGTTGAGCTGATCATTATCGAGAAACAGCTTGCCCTGGCGCGCCTGCGACACGGCGCCATCGAGATTTAGATCAGTGCCGGCGAGCGGCCGTTGACCGCCGATCTGCACCTGATCCAGCAGAGGGTTGAGCGCATACAAAACGCCGCCCGCGGACGCCACATAAGTCGGGTCATAACTGCCGACGATCAATTGCGCGCGGCGCGCCAGCGCGGTCTGACTCTGCTCATAGCCATCGAGCACGGCTTTCGGCGTCTGGTTCTGCCGCTCGCCCTGATACACCTCGCCAAGCATCTGCCCGTCGAGCGCGGCGTTGGCAGTGGCAATCACCAGTTGCCCGGCGTCGCGTCCCACGGTGTAACCCGATTCGAAACGCGAGCGTGGGGCA
The DNA here is from genome assembly GCF_044743525.1 of Pseudomonas sp. NPDC087598. Classification (NCBI taxonomy): domain Bacteria; kingdom Pseudomonadati; phylum Pseudomonadota; class Gammaproteobacteria; order Pseudomonadales; family Pseudomonadaceae; genus Pseudomonas; species Pseudomonas sp. NPDC087598. The sequence goes on from NZ_JBIUWQ010000009.1 coordinate 61,270, forward strand.
ATCAGCGGATTGTAGAAGTAGCTGGTCTGGCCCCAGCGCTCGCTGCTGTCCTCAAACCCCTTGTACAGTCCGGTGTAGAGCAGATCGCCCGGTGCACTCGACACTTCATACAGCTTGCCGTCGGCACCGCGCAGCCAGCTCTGGCGGATCTCGCCACTCTGCACATCCAGCGTGCCGCCGGACAGATTGATCAACGAGCCTTTTTCGCTGACCACGTCATTGCCGGCAAAACTCACCGTACCGCCCTGCGCCATCCACTCGCCGACGCTGTGCGCCTGGGTGCCGAGATAGCCGCCGACTTCAAGCAATCCGCCGGCGGTGTACCAGCGATCCGTGGCATAGCCGTTGGTGCCGGCCGGCACGTAGACCAGCTCGCGCACATCGACCCAGATGTCATTGCTGTTGAGCGCGCCTTTGTCGCGGTTGACCGAGGCGTCGCGCTGCTCGTTGCCTTGCACGTTGATCTTGATGTTGTTGTTTTCCATCGCCACTTTGACGCCGAGGGCACCCGACACATCGATCATCGCCCCGTCGCGCACCAGGCTGCGGCGCTGCGCCGTCACCGCCACCTGGCCACCGGTGGCGAGCGTGATCGAGCCGTTCTGGAACTCGACACTGCCGCCGCTCTGAATCTCGATGCGCGACTGATCGCCACGAATCCGGTTGTTGGCAGTGATCGCGCTGAGGGCGGCCTGATGCTGACTGTCGAGCGCCGTCAGGTCGCTGCTGTCGAGCATGATCGCCGTGGCACTGCCCTGCGCAAGTGTGACGCTGCCGCCGCTGTCGCTGGCGGGACTGGACAAGTGAACGGTGCCGCGAGCAGCCACGGAGGTGCTGGCGAGCAATACGCCGTTCTGCACGACTTCATGGCCGGTCAGAGTGATGTCGCCAGTGGCGGACTGGATCAAGCCGTTGTTGCTCACCTTGCCGCTGACGTCGCCGGCCTTGAACCCCGGCGTGACTTCGTTGCCGAACGTGGTCGACAGCGCATTGCCCTCGGTGCCCGCGCCCTTGCGGATATAGAAACGATCACCGGCGCCGAGCACAGTCTGGCCCTTGGCGGTGCTGATGCTGCCGTCGTTCTGCACTTCGCTGCCGAGCAGCAAGGCATAACCACCGGCATCGGTCGACGTCGCCGGTTTATGAGTCGTGATACTCGCACCGCGCTCGATCAACACCTCGCCAGCGGCATCGGTGAAGGTCGGCTGAGTACCGTTGCTGTCGAAATACAGCCCTCGGTCGCGGAACTGGATATCGGTGATGTTCGCTGCCGCTGCCACCAGGTTGCGCACGTTGACCTGACTGCTGCCGCTGAAGACGATGCCGTTGCGGTTGATCAGCATCACCGTGCCGTCGCCCTTGATCTGCCCCTGAATCTGGCTCGCCCGGGCATTCGGATCGTTGACCCGGTTGAGCACCGCCCAGTTCGCCTGCTGGGCAAACTCGACGGTGGTGTTGCGCCCGACGTTGAAGGTTTCCCAGTTGAGGATGGCCTTGTCGGCGGTCTGCTCGATCTTCACCGTGGTCTTGCCGTCGGCCTGAGTTTGCTGCGGGCCTTTGGCGTTCTGCCAACCTTGGGCGAGGCTGTTATCGACCTTCAGACCGCCCTCGCCCAGACCGTCCGGCACAAATTGCACCGAGCCCAGCGCAGCCGCACGACCGGCCGCCTGAGCCGCCTGCTGCGCAGCAATCGCGGCGACGGTGTTGTTCAGGGTCTGGATCGAGCGCTGCAATTGCTGGTTGGCTTTTTGCTGCTGCGCCAAGGGCGGCGTCATCCCCGGCAAGCCGCCAGTGCTCGGCCGTGCGGCAGCGGCTTGCTGCGCGGCACCCTTGGCAGCGAACCAGTTGGAGCTGAACGCCGTTGCCGCGTGCGCATTGCCCGCCACCAGACACAACGCCACCGCTTGCGCCAGCGGTTTGAGGAGCCACAACGCCGGCTCCACGGCTTCACGTTTGAACGACTGGACGTTGGTACGACGGGATGGGCGAGCGAGCATCACTACGAGATCCTTTTGGGTTGCCACACGTTGGTTGCCACACATGCCGCAGGCGTGCAAAAACCTGCTGTTACGTCATAGGCAGTTGGCGGCGGTCGCGACCGAACGGATGTCACACAAACTTCATGTTGGGGGAGTATTCGCGGCGGGCCGTGCTGCGCCTTCGAAAAAAATGGCAGCCCTGTACGGGGCTGCCATCGGTTCGGCGGCAGTCACTTTCAAAGGGGACGACCGATGCCGTTGCACACGGCCGGGTTGTTGATGTCGAGGTTGTAGCCGGTGGTGTTGGTGATGAAGTTGGCGGTGACGGCTTTTTTCCAGGCCAGTGGCATCGCAAGGAATTTGTGCGCCTGTACCGCAGCATTGTTGCCAGGCTGGCTGTAGTGAGTGGTGAGAAAGTTACGGATCTCGTTGGCCACGTTGGCATCCCTGTAGCACTGCCCGATGATCAAGTTGCTGTAGGCAGCAATTTTGTAGCCAAGGGCAGGTTTCGCCACCACGGGTGACCAGTGGGCTGGATTAGAGGCGTCGTTAAACGTCGACGGCGGCGTCACCGAAGACAGTGCCAGCGCGACGTTGGGCGGGGTTGGCAGCACACCGTTAAGACGGGCAACGACAGTGTTATCGCTCACCAGAATGCCGTCAGGGCCGGAGTAACCGATCGAGCCGTCGACCTGATTGATCGTAGGCAGGACATCAGTGTCGCTCGACACGCCGACCCAGTTTATCGGCACTGTCGAACCTGACGGCTGGCGCGCGGTAGTAAACAACGAACTGGTCGAGAACCTTGTCGGGCAAACGGAATTGAGGTGGCGAGTGAGGATTTCCGAGGTGCCACTGGCGTTGTTCCGGTAGACCACGCGAATCGGTGTGGTGTCGGCAGTGCCCATTAGATTGCCCCACGTTGTGACCTCACCCGACAGCGCGCTGCACAACTGGCTGCTCGTCAGGTTGAGATTGCTGATACCGCTTTTCTTATAGGACACGACGATTGCAGTGCCCAAGGATGGCAGTTGAATCAGCGGACCATAACTGGCGTAAAAAGCGCTCTGGTATTGGCTGATTTCGCTTGCCGTCAGGATCGAATCGCTGGCAGTGAAATGCACAGTGCCTGTAGTGCCGAACGGCGCAGCGTTGTTGCTCAAAAATGCCGTTTTACCTGCCCCGCTGCCAACACCGGCGTAACTGAAACTGGCCGGCAGAATACTGTCGGCCGAGCCCTTGTACAGCGCAGCAGGCAGCGTCGCCCCGCCACCGGTCACCGCCAATGCCTGACCCGAAACCAGCGCCGCCGCAGACAGCAACGCAACCTTTGCAATGAGTTTGTACATGTTCAATCTCCTTATCGAATGCCCCGCGAACGGAAGCCAAAAAAAATGGCAACCCCGAGGGGCTGCCATTCGTGTTGCGGTGTGAATCGAGCGCCTTACAAAGGACGACCGATGGCGTTGCAGACGCTGGTGTTGTTGATGTTCAGGTTGTAACCGGTAGCGTTGGAAACGAAGGTCTCATACACCTTGGTTTTCCAGGCCGATGGCACAGTCACGAAACCGTGGTTCTTGACGGCCAGGTCGTTGGTGGTGGTGTTGTAGTGAGTGGTCAGGAACGCCTTCACGTCGTTGGCCACGGCTGCATCCTTGTAGCACTGACCGACGATGAGGTTGGTGTAGGCAGCCAGTTTGTAACCGATGGCCGGGTTGGCCACCACTGGCGACCAACGAGTCGGGTCAGCGGCCAGAGCAGCGGTCGCCGGTGGAGTCACCGAAGCCAGTGCCAGGGCAACGTTGGCCGACGTTGGTTGTACGTTGTTGATGCGCGAAACCAGGGCGTTGCTGGTGGCGTCCACGCCGTCCGGACCGACATAACCGAGCGAACCATCAACGGCTGCAACGGTAGGCGCGACGTCAGCAGTGCCAGCGACGCCGACCCAGTTCGACGGCAGGGTCGAACCGGCTGGACGGGCGTTGACGAACGTCGAGTTGGTGGTGAACTTGGTTGGGCAGACAGCGTTCAGGTGACGGGTGAGGATTTCCGAAGTGCCGCTGGAAACGTTGCGATAAACGATGCGGATCGGCGTGGTGTCAGCAGTGCCCAACAGGCCGCCCCAAGTGGTCACGGTGCCCGAGAAGGCGTCGCACAGTTGAGCGCTGGTCAGGTTCAGAGCGGTCTGGCCGGATTTTTTGTAAGGGATGGCAACCGAAGTGGCAACCGAAGGCAGTTGGATCAGCGGGCCGTACGAAGCACCGAACGCGGTGTTGTAGGTGCTGATGTCCGAAGCGCTGAGTACCGAGTCGCTACCGGCGAAGTGCACGGTGCCGGTGGCGCCGAAGCCAGTGGCAACGTTGGTCAGGAAAGCCGTTTTGCCAGCGCCGCTACCCACAGCTGCGTAGGTGAAGTTGGCTGGCAGGATGCTGTCTGCAGAACCTTTGTACAGAGCGGCAGGCAGAGTTGCACCACCACCGGTAACGGCCATGGCTTGAGCGGAAGCCAGAGCGGCAACGGTCAGGGAAGCTGCGATCAGAGTGCGCTTGAACATGAAGAATCTCCTTTTCAACTGGTTTTGGGAACACAGGGTTTCGGATGGCTTGCATGACACTGGGAGGACTCAACTGGCCCTCGCTAGCGTTGGCCTTGGTTAAGTCGCACTGAGAAATTCGCAGTTTCCGGTGACAGATAAAGGAAAAAACCTCGGGAGGTGCGGACTGATTTTCGAGGGATTTTCTCGGGTGTTTGCGCGGGTCAGCGGAGGGTCTGGATCAGGGGTTTGGCTGAATCGGGCTGGAGGCGTTGGTGGGTGGTTGCAGATAACAGAAAGGAGAACCCGAGGATGGCTTGATCAGGGGTCGGGTGATGCCGAAGCCCCTGAAAAAAGATTGGATTATTTGTTGCTCTGACTGGCCCCTTCGCGAGCAGGCTCGCTCCCACATTTGACATGCATTCCCCTGTGGGAGCGAGCCTGCTCGCGAAGGGGCCGGCCCAGACACCATCAATATTTCAGAAACACCCCTACTGGACCAGTTGGTTGATCTCGATGATCGGCAACAACACCGCCATCACGATCACCAACACCACCCCGCCCATCACCACAATCATCAGCGGCTCCAGCAGCGCGGTCATGCCCATCGCCCGCCGTTCGATATCACGGGACAGGGTCTGCGCTGCGCGCTCCAGCATCGATGGCAGCGAACCGGTTTTTTCGCCACTGGCGATCAGGTGAATCAGCACCGGCGGGAAGACGTTTTCCACCCGCAACGCCGCCGCCAGGTTCACACCCTCACGCACCTTGGCCGTGGCCTCAGTGACGCTCAGGCTTAGACGATCGTTGGACAGTGTCTGCCGCGCCGCTTCCAGCGCCCTTAATAACGGCACCCCGGCGCCGCCGAGAATCGCCAGCGTCGAGGCGAAACGGGCGGTGTTCAGGCCCAGAATGAAACGACCGAAAAGTGGCAACTTCAACACTCGATGATGCCAACTCAACCGCGCCGCCGGATTGCGCAGATACAGGCGCCAACTCCAGAACGCCCCAGTCATTAACGCGGCACACAACCAACCCCAACTGCGGATGAAATCGCTGGCATTGAGCATCGCCAGCGTCAGCCCCGGCAGATCCTGCCGTGCCTGAGAAAACGCACTGACCACCTGCGGCACCACATAGCTGAGCAGGAAAATCACAATGCCGATTGACACCAGCCCGACCACGCCCGGATAGATAAACGCCGTGAGAATCTTGCCGCGCAGGTTGTTGCGCTCCTCGATGTAATCCGCCAGTCGCTCCATGACCTGCGCCAGATCCCCGGACTCTTCGCCCGCCGCAATCAACGCGCGATAGATCTCGGGGAAATCCCGGGGTCGCGACGCCAGCGATTCCGCCAGACGCATGCCGCTACGCACGTCGGCACGCACGGCGCTTAGAGTGTGGGCGATGTGTTTTTTCTCAGCCTGTTCGACCGTGGCACTCAATGCGGCTTCCAGCGGCAGGCTGGCGCCGAGCAGGCTTGCCAATTGCCGCGTGGCCCAAGCCAGATCATTGTCCGACATGCGGGCGCTGAACATGCCGCCCCCGCCATGCTGGGCGACGTTGCTTTCCTTTTGCACCATGAGTGCCGTCAGGCCCCGACCGCGCAACGCACTGAACGCAGCGGTTTGACTGTCGGCTTCCAGGTGCCCGGATTCGATTTTTCCGGTCGCGTCGGCGGCTTCAAAACGATAGCGATTCATCAGGCGTCCCGTGTCACGCGCAGGATTTCTTCAGGCGCGGTGGCGCCGCTGCGGATCCAGCGCTCACCGTCCTCACGTAGGCTGAACATTCCGGCTTTGGCGGCTGATGCGCGCAAGGCCTGCTCCCCTGCCCCTTGGTGAATCAGGGTGCGGATGTCGTCGTCGATGCAGAACAATTCGTGAATGCCGGTGCGGCCGCTGTAGCCGGTTTGATTGCATGCCGCGCAACCGACCGGGCGCCAGGTCCCCGGTGTCGCCGGGTCTTCCTGTTTGCACTGATTGCACAAGCGTCGCACCAGACGCTGTGCCAAAACGCCGAGCATCGATGAGGCCAGCAGAAACGGTTCAACGCCCATGTCGATCAAGCGGTTGACCGCCGACACCGCGTCGTTGGTGTGCAGCGTCGCCAGCACCAAGTGACCGGTCAGCGAGGCTTGCACGGCGATTTGCGCGGTCTCCAGATCGCGGATTTCACCGATCATGATGATGTCCGGGTCCTGCCGCAGGATCGCCCGCAACGCCAGGGCGAAGGTCATGTCGATCTTGGCGTTGACCTGAATCTGACTGATGCCCGGCAAGTCGTATTCCACCGGATCCTCGACGGTGAGGATGTTGCTGGTGCTCGCATCGAGCCGTGCCAGTGCGGCGTACAGGCTGGTGGTTTTGCCGCTGCCCGTCGGCCCGGTGACCAGCACGATGCCGTGGGGCTGGCGAATCAGGTGATCGAGTTTCGCCAGCACCTGCGCGTCCATGCCGAGGGTTTCGAGGTGCAGACGCCCGGCCTGTTTGTCGAGCAGACGCATCACCACACGTTCGCCATGTCCGGTCGGCACGGTTGAAACGCGGATATCGATGGGCCGCCCGGCCACACGCAAGGCGATGCGACCGTCCTGCGGCAGGCGTTTTTCGGCGATGTCGAGCTGCGCCATGATCTTGATCCGCGACACCAGCGCGCCGTGCAACGCCTTGCGCGGTGAGACCACGTCACGCAAGGTGCCGTCGACCCGGTAGCGCACCACCGAATGGGTTTCGAACGGTTCGATGTGAATGTCGCTGGCCTCGTCCCGCGCCGCCTGCGTGAGCAAGGCGTTTATCATGCGGATCACCGGTGCGCCGTCCTGCGTGTCGAGCAGGTCAGTGATTTCCGGCATGTCTTGCATCAGGCGGTCGAGATCGACTTCGTTTTCCGCCGCGCCGACCACGGCCGCCGCACTGCCGGTATCGGCGTAAGCGCTGGCGAGCAAGCCGTCGAGTTCGTCATCGCGCACGCGCTGTATCGTGGTCGCGCCAAACTGACGCCGCGCCTCACTGATCGACCAGCCCGGCGTCGACGGACACACCGTCAACACCCCGTCGCACAACAAAATCCGCTGCGCCTTGGCCCAGGCGTAAGGCAACACACTCATCTCATGTCCTCCCTACTCCAAGCGGCAATGCAATCCCCTGTGGCGAGGGAGCTTGCTCCCGCTGGGCTGCGCAGCAGACCCAAAACCTGCACACCGGTTGTTTCAGACACACCTCGCACACCGGATTTACGGCGGCTTCGCCCCCGAGCGGGAGCAAGCTCCCTCGCCACAGGGGGGCACTTTAAATTGAGGGCAGGTTTCAAAAACGTGTGGCGCCTGATCCTTGTGGCAATGCGACTCCCCGGAGCACTGGGATCTCCTGTGGCAGTGCAATTCCCCGTGGCGAGGGGATTTATCCCCGATCGGCTGCGCAGCAGTCGTAAACCCTGCACACGCGGAGTACCAGGATAATCCGGGTGACTGGTGTTGGGGCTGCTGCGCAACCCATCGGGGATAAATCCCCTCACCACAAAGGCATCACTCACATTGAGGGGCTGTTTCAAAAGCGTGTGCTCCCTTCAATTGGAACCGCTTTGATGGTTGCTCGCGGCCCCGAAGTCGATCTTTTGCTTTGGCTTTTCTCTATGCCGCTGAAGAGCAGGATCAAAAGATCGCAGCCTTTGGCAGCTCCTACAGGTGCGCTGTTGCGCCTGATCCTTGTGGCAATGCGATACAAAGGAACACCGAGATTTCCTGTAGCAATGCAATTCCCTGTGGCGAGGGGATTTATCCCCGATCGGCTGCGCAGCAGTCGTAAATCCTTCACACGCGGAGTGCCAGGATAATCCGGGTGACGGGTGTTAGGGCTGCTGCGCAACCCATCGGGGATAAATCCCCTCACCACAAAGGCATCACTCACATTGGGGGGCTGATTCAAAAGCGTGTGCTCCCTTCAATTGGAACCGCTTTGATGGTTGCTCGCGGCCCCGAAGTCGATCTTTTGCTTTGGGTTTTCTCTATGCCGCTGAAGAGCAAGATCAAAAGATCGCAGCCTGGTTGCTCGCGGCCCCGAAGTCGATCTTTTGCTTTGGCTTTTCTCTATGCCGCTGAAGAGCAGGATCAAAAGATCGCAGCCTTTGGCAGCTCCTACAGGTGCGGTGTTGCGCCTGATCCTTGTGGCAATGCGATACAAAGGAGCACCGAGATTTCCTGTAGCAATGCAATTCCCTGTGGCGAGGGGATTTATCCCCGATCGGCTGCGCAGCAGTCGTAAATCCTTCACACGCGGAGTGCCAGGATAATCCGGGTGACGGGTGTTAGGGCTGCTGCGCAACCCATCGGGGATAAATCCCCTCACCACAAAGGCATCACTCACATTGAGGGCAGGCTTCAAAAACGTGTGCTCCCTTCAATTGGAACCGCTTTGATCGTGGCGCGTGGCCCCGAACTCGGCACCACCGCCGGCACACCCTGCGCCGCCGACGGCAACTGCGGCGCCTGCATGTCCGGCATCGCCCAACTGCGTTCCGGCTGCAAACCACCCTGCGCCCGACGCATGAAGTCATACCGATTCAGCGTAATGCTGCGCCCCGCCTCGCTGTCCCGAATGATGTACGGACGCAGAAACACCATCAGGTTGGTCTTGGTGATCGCCCGGCGTTCATTGCGAAACAGCGCGCCGATCCCCGGCAGGCTGCCCAGCCAAGGCACCGCATCATTGCTCTGGCTGTAGCCGTCCTGGAGCAAACCGCCAAGCACCATGATCTGGCCGTCATCCAACAGAATGCTGGTATCAATCGCCCGCTTGTTGGTGACAATCCCCGCAGAATTGGCGCTGGCCGAAGCTCGCTCATCAATGCTGCTGACTTCCTGATAGATATCGAGCTTGACCGTACCGCCCTCGGAAATCTGCGGGCGCACATTAAGCTTCAAACCGACCTCTTCGCGGGTCACGGTCTGAAACGGGTTGTTGCTGGTGCCCCCGCCGCCCGTGACATAACTGCCGCTGACAAACGGAATGGTCTGGCCCACAAAAATACTCGCCGCTTCGTTGTCCAGGGTCAGCAGATTCGGCGTCGACAGCACGTTGGTGCCGCCCTTGCTCTTCAGGGCGCGGGCCAGCACTTTCAGGTCGAGGATCTTGCCGATCCCGGGAATGTCGACGGTGCCGTTGACGTAGCCCAGGTTCAAACCCTGCGGCAGTACGTCGATGCTGGTCTTGCCGTTGGTGTTGATCCCCGAACCACCCAGATTCGCGCCACCAATCACGCCTTTGCCGCCAAGGTTGCCGGTCTGCCATTGCACGCCGAATTCGCTGGCATCGTCCTCACCGACTTCGACGATCAGGCTTTCGATCACCACTTGCGCGCGGCGCTGATCGAGCAGATCGATCACCTCGCGCAGGTTGCGATACAACGGCTCCGGCGCGGAAATCAGCAAGGTATTGGTGGTGGCGTCGGCCTGAATAGTCACGCCACCAGCGCTGAACGCAACGTTCTGTTCACTGGCCTGATTACCGCTGCTACTGGTACCGCCACTGCCCTGCGCGTAACTGCCGCCAGTGCTGCCACTGCTCGACGTGGTCGAAGTTGTGCCACTGGTTTGCGTGCCGCTCTGGCCGTTCTGCCCAGCATTGCCACCAGTGCTTGCACCCATGGCACTGAGCACCGAACGCGCGCTGTCGCTGGTGCCGCTGTCACTTTCACCCGTGAGCAAACCACGCAGTGCCTGCGCCAGTTTTGCCGCTTGTGCATTACGCAGATAAACCACATGCAGATTGCTCGGGTTGCTCTGCGCATTGTCGAGTTTGTAGATCAGATTACGCGCCAGCTCCGTGCGCTCCGGACTGCCCGCACGAATGATGATGGTGTTGGAGCGCGGATCACCGATCACCGCGATTTTCTGCGTCGGATCATTGCCCGGTGCATCCAGCAGATCAGCGACCATCGGCGCGATGTCCGCAGCAATACCGTTCTGGATCTGCACCACATCCGTGTCAATCGCACTCGGCGAATCAATACTCGCGATCAACTGCGCCACGCGGGTCAGGTTCTCGGCGTAATCGGTGATGACGATGGTGTTGTTGCCCGGGTAGGCGTTGATCGGATTGTTCGGCGAAACGATCGGCCGCAGCACCGGAATCAGATTCACCGCGTTCTCGTATTGCAAGCGGAACGTGCGGGTGAGCATGCCGTTACCCGCCGGCTTATCGGCGCTATAGATCGGCCCGCCCAGCAACTTCGCGTCCGCCTCCGGCACCACCTGCGCGACACCGCCGACATCGACCACGCTGAAACCCTGCATGCGCAACGCCGCCAGCAACATGTCGTAGGCCTGCCGCGCCGGCACCTGACCTTCCGAGACCAGCGTCAGCGTGCCCTTCACCCTTGGATCGACCAAAAACTGCTGACCGGTGGAACGCGACAACGCCCGCACCACCGCTTGAATATCGGCATCGACAAAATTCAGCGTCACCGGTTGATCACCCAATGGATTGCTCGGCAACGCAATGCCCGACGACGCGGCGCCGCTGCGCGCACTTTTGCTGATGTTGTGCAATTGCTTCGGCGCAGGTCGCGCCTGCGCCTGCGCGCGCTCGCGGTCGAGCACCGCGTCGCCGCTGCGCTGGGTGTTGGCCAGCGGCCGGCCCAGTTCACTGTCGACCAGCAACGGCGGCTGATTCTGTGGTGTGGTGGTGTTGCTGCACGCGCTCAACGCCATCAGCAGCATCGGCAATGCCAGACGTGCCGGTTTGGATCCTGACCCCTTCATGAAGCTTCCTTAGCGCCCTGCGCCTGATCCATGCGAACGGTGCCTGACAAAGTGCCGGCAGTGATCTCGGTCGAGGTGTTGTCTGCGCGTTGCAAACGGGCCTCGACCACTTGCAGAGAAAGTTGTCCCGGCGTGCTCAGCAACCAGTCGAGCAGCGCATCCGCCGGTGCGGCATCGAAGCTCAACTGCCAGGCGCCGCCGTCTGCGGGTTGCAACTGGAAATGCCCACCCAGACCGCTGGCCTGCAACGTCTGCTCAAGCGACTGGCCGACGCTCTGCCCTTCCGGGCGCACGCTGACCTCACGCAACAGCACTTCCAGTGCCTCGGTCTGTGCACGCAACTTGGGCGTTTCGCTCTGCCAATAACTGATTTTCTTCAGCGGCGGCTGGATCAGTGCGACCCACAGCAGCAAGCCGAAAAGCGCGATCGCCATTGCACTGACCATGCGTTTTTCACGCAGTGCCAACGGCTGCCAGCGCGCCTGAAGCTGGCGGGTGAACTGCTGCCAACGAGCGCGATAAACCGCCAGCGCTGCCTTATTCATCGTTTGCCTCGCTGCTGTCTTCGCTTTCGGTGGTGGTGTTTCCGCTGGCGCTGTTGTCAGCGCCCGGGCGCAAGGTCCAGCCGTCATCGTCCGCCGTCACGCTGATGCCGGCCTGGGCCAGAGAGCTTTGCCAGTCCTTGTCGTTGCCATTGCGCCGCGCATCGGTGAGCAAAGTGATCTGCAGCGCCCCGTCCGCGAACGACAGACGCTCGACACTGCCCGCCATCGACGGCATGCCAGTGCCGGCCTGCAACACCAATCGGCTGAAGTTTTGCGCCGGATCGTCCGCCGCGCCTTTCTGCCGTGCAGCGATCTGCTGACGCGCCTGTTGCAGCGGATTGAGGATCACCGGCAACTCGGGAAACGCCTGTTTCACCCGCAGATTCATTTGCGTCTTGAGTTGCTGACCCTGACCGGCCTCACGGGCGGCATACAGGTTCAAACCGATCACCCACACCGCCACGGCCAATAACGAAAAGCCAAGCGCCCGACCCCAACCACGCTGCTCGCCGGCCTGCTGTTGCACGGCGCCATGCAGGCCCCAACCCGGCAGCGGCCCGGTCCAGCGTTGCGCATCGGCCATCGGCAATTCGGCATCGGCCGGCGCGTGGTCGCCGATCCAGTGCAGCGTCGTGCCCGGCGTCCACGAAGCGCTGTCGACCTCGTCATCGAACAGCGGCTGCACCCACGCCGATTGCACGCTGTCACGCAGCAACAAATGACCGTCCTCCACGCAAGCAACCGTGCCCGGCAACACCGGCAAACGGTAAGCCGCCGGGTACAGACCGCGCAGGCTCAAACCGTGTTGCTTGAGCATCAGGCCCAGGCGCTGCAAGTGTTGCCGAGGTGCCCATGCAATCTGCACCTGCCCGGCGTCATCCCGAGCACTGTGAGCAATGTGCATCTCGGCGCTGTCGCCCAGCATCAAGGCTTGCGCCGCACACTGCACCGCCGCTGCAGTTTTGTTCGCCGGCAGCGGCGGCAAATCGATCGCCGCCACGAGGCTGTCAGCCGGGTGCAGAAAAGCCACCAGCGCCGGGGTTTTCGCCATCTGCCCCAACTGCTCCAGCGTCAGGCATTCTTCGCGACTGACCTGACCTTGCCGATCCAGCCAGGCGCAACTCAACACGCTGCGCAGGTCCAGTTCCGCCAATCTCGGCAAGGCAATCCTGAGTTGGCTCATACACCCACCCGCGACCAGATCACCTGCGGCAAGCGGTCCTGACTGCGATGCAGCAACGCCTCAAGACTGACCCGGCGCTGCTCGCGGCGCGCCTCGCCACGCAGGCGAAACCAGTCACTGGTGATGCCGACCTTGACGCTGCTGACTTCCAGATTCGGCATGCGCAAGCGGTTGACGAAATCGCCCCGGTTGATGAACCAGCGCCCGGCGTCGCGTTCATTGATCAGCGCCTGCGCACGCTCCAGCGACAACCCCGGCACATACGCCGCCAGCACCGGCGCGGTGGCGGTGTTGCCGTTGAGCCACGTCGTCGCGGGGATCACCGTCAGGTACGGCGCCATTTTGGCGATGAGCGCGTCATTTACCCCGTCAACGCTGCGCAAATCATCGAGATTGCGCAGCATCGGCAGCGTCGGATTCTGCGGTTTACGCGAAGCGTTGGGCGAGGTGGCGCGACCGCTGTCAAAGCCGCTTTTCGGCGCCTCGGCAATCGGCGGATTCAGCAGTCGCGGGTAGGACGCGATCACCCGCTGACTGATGCGCTGACTCAACCCGGCGCTGACCCCGATCAACTCACACAAACGCTGAAACGCCGCGACCTGCGCCTCGTCGACTCGCTCGTTGGCCACCAGATTGCGCAGGTTGAACTTGCCCTGCTCGTCTTCCAGTCGGCCTTCAAATCCCTGGGCAGTCAGACGCTGCGCCCACGGCTGATCGAGCCGGGTCAACGGGTCACGCTGGCGCGCATCCCAGAGCAATTGACGGCTGATTTCCAGCCCGCCCTGCACCACCCAACGCCCTTGCACGCGCTGCTGATCCGCCTCCAGCGCACGGGTCGACACGCTCTGGCGCGTCAGCATGCCCGCCGCAATCACCGCCACCACGGCCGCAATCAACAACGCGCTGATAATCGCCATGCCCTCTTGCTTCGCCCCATCAGGCGAACGGCTGTTCATGGCCGGCCTTACAGCTGCCAGGAACCGATATCGGCATTCACGCCGTCGCCGTCAGGCTGACCGTCGGCACCGAGGGAAAAGATGTCGATCTCGCCGTTGGCGCCGGGGTTGAGGTACTGATAAGGACGACCCCACGGATCGTTCGGCAGACGCTCCAGGTACGAACGCCAGTTGCTGTTCTTGGCATCCGCCGGCCGCTCCACCAACACTTTCAGGCCCTGACTCTGGTTCGGGTAAGTGCCGTGATCGAGGCGATACAGCTTCAACGCCTGCATCAAACCACCAATGTCCTGCTTGGCCGCCGTCGCCCGCGCCTGATCCGGACGGTCGAGCACTTTCGGCACCACCATCGCCGCCAGAATCCCGAGAATCACCACGACCACCATGATCTCGATCAGCGTGAAACCCTGCTGACCACGCGGCTTGCGCAACGGTTGATGAAGCGATTTGAAAGGTGCGATATCCATCTCGACATTCCCTGGCTTGATTCGATTCGACGCGCAGTGTTGCAAGAAGATATGTCAGGGATGTTGAAAATCCTCGGGTGTTTTCGTCGTCAAGCCGTCAAGGACGCGGGTTAGCGTCGAGGGCTGGGTTTTGGTTTTGGGCTGTTTATGCGTGTGCGTTCGCGGGAAGACGGTTTCACGTTGATTGAAGTGCTGGTGGCGCTGGCGATTATTGCCGTGGCGATGTCGGCGGCTGTGCGCGTGGCGGGGTTGATGACGCAGAGTAGCGGGCTGTTACGGGATCGGTCTGTAGCGATGCTGGCGGCGCAAAGCCGGATGGCGGAGTTGCGGTTGGACGGCAAGTTGCCGATGGGCATGAAAGCGCAGGATTGCGATCAGGGGCGGTTGTTGTTGCGGTGTGAGCAGGTGATTGGGGCGGCAGAGAATGGGCGGTTGCTGAAGATTGGAATTCAGGTGTTTGACCGCAACCAGGATGCCCCGCCCCTGGCAAAACTCGAAACCCTACTAACCCGCCCCCTGTAGGAGCTGCCGAAGGCTGCGATCTTTTGATCTTGTCTTTTAAAGGCCAGATCAAAAGATCGCAGCCTTCGGCAGCTCCTACAGGTTTTGTGGTGTTCGCAGATTTTGCACTCACCGCAAAACCCTGTGGGAGCGGGTTTGCCCGCGAAGGCGTCGGAACAGACGCCCAATCAATCACCAGGTGATTCCGACAACCGACTCACCGCCAGCTCTCCCTATAACTGAACACGGCAATCGGTCGAACATCGGCTTCTGGCCAATGACTGACTAACCTTAAATCCCTGCCAGGCATCCGGATGCCAATCAGCGTTGCGGATAAGGCACACCCAGCTCCCAGCGTGATTGCCAATGCGCGATGTATTGACGCGAAACCTCCGGCATATCTCGAATCACCACCACATTTTCCGAGTTGGCTGTTTCGGCGGACGGCGCGAAATTGAACGAACCGGTTTCGACCGTATTCCCGTCAACAATGATGGTTTTGTCGTGATGGAGATGGAAATGCTCATTGGTGCGCAGTTCCACGCCGTTCAAAACCACAAGGTCCATCGCCGTCTTACTGGACTTGCCCAGATTTCGCTTTTTATCGACCACTATGCGCACCTCCACACCACGCTTCTGCGCATCAATCAAAGCCTGCACGATATCGGGAGCCTGGAACGCATAGGCGAGCATTTGAATACTGTGCTGCGCAGACCCGATGGTTTCCAGAACCAGCTTTCGCGCCGAACCCTCCGGGGAAAAACCGACCTGAACGCTGGGTTCGGCATGGGCTATGGCCGTGGTACTGAGCAAGATCGCCAGCGCGGCGCATTGCAATCCAGTCATGTTTGAAGACCTTGAGTTGAACAGGCGGGACACTTTAGTTGCAGGACGTTGGCCCATCTGAGTTACCTCTTCCCGGAAAAGATCATCAGCCGCACCAGCCAACTACCCTTCAAAGTCGCAATGTATCTGCATGCTCTCTGTCGGATTGCGGTGAATCTTGAAGCCGCACTGCATCAGGGCAGCCTTGACCTCGTTGAGAACGCTAAGATGTTCAGCCGCCCTGCTGTGTTGAAGGCTCGGCGATGTAAATACGCCCAACGGCAAAAATCGCAGTCTCCTGCCATTCAGAATGATGGAAACATCGACGTGAGAGCCATCCACGTCATGCCCATTCGAGCCAAATATATCGTTCACCTCGTCTTTTCGGCCTGGATAGCAAGCGCAAAACAACCGGATGCCCAGCCACCTCGACAGGAACCTGAATAACCCCAGCTGACTGCTTTTATTTTCATATCCCCGAACGAGCAGTAGTTGAACTGACGGGGGAAGCTTGGACTGCGCTTCAATCAATTTAAGGAAGACATTTTGTTCAATCAGTACTTCAAAGGATGGCCAGCGAGGCTTGACCTTCAAGCCCTGATTCTCGCCCTTGAGAAGGGTCAACATAGCGTTCGAACTCTACTTTCAACTATCTGATTTCCCAAAATTTAGCATGAGCAAGCGTCCCTCCGCCTACAGACAAAAATCTACGCTGTCGGGCCGCCATCGCAGCCAAGCCAACCCCCACAAGTTTCAGCGCCCGGACACACTATCCGTGACTAACCCAAAACCCCGTGGGAGCGAGCCTGCTCGCGAAGGCGCCAGAACAGACACCCAATCAATCACCAGATGTACCCGACACCCGCATCAATCCGCCAATTGCAGATTATCCAGCGCCCGATTCACCGCCAGCTCCCCAAGCATGATCAACTGCGCAATCCCCAACAACGCCCGCCGCTGCGCTGCCGGCAACAGACTGGCGCAGTCCTGCGCAATGGTCTTGGCCGAAGCAAGTGTTTCGCTGGCATCGATCAGCAATTCTTCGTTTTTGTTGTCCGCAGTCACGGCATACATCCCGCGGATTCTACGTGGGGGCGGCGTGGACCCGGGCGGACAAAGGTAATGGTCGAGGGCGCGGTCGGCGGCTTCGTGGAATTTTTTTGAGTCGAGGGATTCGTAGGGGGAAACCGAGTCGGCTTCGGGCGGGTTGGGTGTTGGTTTGATCATGGTGAAGCTCCTTGATGACTGGAGCCGCCACCGTTCGCGGTCAAACAAACAGGGTGGCAGCTGTACGCGGGTTGACCGACCGGACA
>NZ_JBIUWQ010000009.1:78341-130819 GCF_044743525.1 Pseudomonas sp. NPDC087598
CGGACATCAAGGAATCCGGCACACCCGAATGTGTCCCACGCACAGCCACCGCGACATGATTTCAGACAATGCCTGAACACGTGCAGAACGCTGGCGCGCCTTGATATTGGGCGGACGGTCAAATCCGATCACTGATTCGTCAGTGACCGCACCACAATAGAACCCGCCCCCAAAGCGCACAAGCCGGCGGATTCTGGCGTAGCTGTAGGCAAAGGCGCAAGGATGTGTAGCCCGAGATAGTGTTTGGAGATGTCTTTTTAAACGTTGGTGTTTATCGAGCCTCATCGCATCCCGATCTAAAATCGATCCAGGCACGTGTTGCCAGAGATCACCCGAGCTTGCCCCCGGATTGCGACCACACCCAACAGTCAATCAATAATTTGTAAGTAATTATTGAGCGCTAAGCCTGCCTCGGGCATGCTGCGCGCAGCACATTTACATGGACAGTAAAACTTTATGCACCCCTCCCAGGACATGCCCATTCTTCTTGCGTACACGCTGGCCACCTCCGCATTATTTTGGCAGCCGATATCCCCCGCCCCCCATATCGACTCCATTCAGGTCAAGGAAAACTGAAACTTTGAAAAGGAACAATTCATGAGTGGCAAACCCGCTGCGCGAGTTACAGATCCAACCAATTGCCCGCTTCCTGGGCATGGCACAAACCCTATTGTCAGCGGCTCGCCCAATGTGAATTTCGACGGCCTTGCCGCCGCTCGAATGACCGATAAGTCCGCCTGCGGTAGCCCAATCACCGGCGCCGTCAGCGCTACGGTTTTTATCAATGGGCTGAACGCTGCGACCAAAGACAGTACCGGTGGCCACGGCAACGTGGTTATCGGCGGATCCGGCACGGTCATTATCGGCGACACCGTCGTATCAGCACCTTTCAGCGGTCTGACGTCGATGCCCGTGCACTTCAGCGACAAGTTCAGGCTTATTGACGACGAGTCAGGGGAGCCGTTAGCTAATCTTGATTACGCCATTCAGCGAGCTGACGGCAGCATTGAGCACGGTGTCAGCGATTCAATGGGGTATACGCACTTAATTAGCTCGCACCTTGCCGAAACGATCCAACTGTTCTTGGAGGATTGAAAATGGATGTAGGTACAACTCAAGAAAACTACCGTGTACAAGGCTCCATGGCCAAAAGCATAAACTTCATTATTTCCACTCTCCAAAACAGCCACCAGCAGAGCGTCAAAGAAAATAACGGAAGTTTTCCTCATGGCTGAAGTCATTAGCAAAAACGGCCGAAAAATGTCATCTGTAGCCACCAGAACGGTGACGCCTATCAAAGACTCCAGCCCTAAAGCTGTATCCGTAGACGCAAAGCAACAAAAGAGGCGTGCCGAAAATGCGGAGTTCTTAAAGAATAAAAATGTGAAGGCCTTTCTGGATACGTTGGCACAAGTCGAGGGTGGCGATTATCACGCGAAATTCGGATATGGTTGGGCAGCTGGCTGGAAATCCGGGAAGTGGACATTCAGTGATGAGTCTACTCACCCAGGACCAGGTCATGGTGGTTCAACTACAGCTTCTGGAAGGTACCAAATCACGAAAGCCACATGGTCGGAATTCTCCGTCAAAGCAATGGGGCTATCTGACTTCAGCCCAGGAACGCAAGACTTGATTGCCGTTGAACTCCTGCGCAACGTGAGTGCCATCGAACCACTGATCGGTGGCGACTTAAAAACTGCAGTTGGAAAAGCATCAAAAAAATGGGAAGCGTTGCCCATGGGACCGGGCTTGGCAAATCGACCAATCAATGAAAAGCCTTCCGGCCAACCTTATACTGAGTACGACGAATTAGAAAAAATATATAAAGGCTTGGGCGGTACTGTTAAATGAAACTAAAAATATTAGTCATCAGCCTTTTATGTAGCGTCAGTTTATTTTCTAGCGCAGCAGACGTTCCCATCAAAGAGGGAATGCCATTTTCGAAAGCCCGAAAAGCTTTGATCAAAAATGGCTGGAAGCCGAATCCGTCCTACTCAGGTGAGTTCGGGGTCGAAAACGTCATCCAAAGAAAAGGCTTCATTGAAATCGAGTCTTGCACGGAGGGCGTACGTTTCTGCAGCTTCAACTACATCAAGAACGGAGATTGTTTAGGTGTAGGAACTGTTGGCGAAGAAGTGAAAGACATGAAAGTTTATTCCTGGAACTTCAAATGCCCTGAAAAGGATTGAAACCAGACATCGACAACAAAGTGATAACAAAGGGGACTGATTTATTTTATAGAAATAAATCAGTCCCCTTTTTTTCACGGCACCCTGGCGACTCGCGATAGCACTTGATAGACGATCGGTTTCTCATGGTGCTTACTCGAACAGTCCTAAATATTCCGCCCATCCATACAAAACCAGAATTCCCAGCAGAGAAAATGCATTCAATCGATATGGAATTTCGACCCACCGCCGCAAATTCAGCGGAATGCTCCGGACATCCTCGAGGGCGCTCGGATTATCCAGCAACAGGCGCGAAGGACGTTTACGAAGCAAAGCAGTGATCAGAGTGAGCCTGTACCTGCGCGCCCAAAAACCGGAAAGTCCCTTCTGCGCGCAGTTGTGGAGCAGATAGCAATTTTCAAGGTGCGACTCAATTTCGGAAAGCTTGAAATACCCGACATAGATCATCAACAGAACGTTGGAGATGATCAGCACCAGTAACGCAATGCCAGTGGCGGCGAACAGAATTTTGATTTCAGTCATGAGGAGAGTCTTCGTAAACGACCTCACCGAAGGACTGATTTTCTTTTTGCCCCATTACAAAAAACCTCTGTATTTCCCATACAGCCAAAGCAGTGACGTCCCGCCGCACACGAAATAGCCGACATGAAATGGACTCGTCGCCCAGAACCTGAGTCCTCTGGGAAGGCGGTCAACGGCTTCGATCAGCAAGGGTTCCTGCCGTTGGATACTCTTGGACGTAATCAACCGGCTGACAGCGGTCATCCGCTGAGTTCTCGAGTAAAAACTTCCCCCTGATGAACCACAGTCCATGGATAGGTACAGCCACTCATCAAAGTGTTTTTCCAGGGCATCGAGTTTTGTATAAACGGCGTAGAAAATCATTGCGCAGTTGATCACGCCTAATAGGATCAGCGCTCCCCAAGCCCAAGCATATACAGTGCCGTCGACTTCTATCATTCGGAATACTCGTAGATTTTTTGTCCTAAATACTCACCACCTTCAGTCATCTGAGTTCCTGTCTCCACGGACCCTGCCGCACCGACCACAAGCACACACACGAGTTTTCCCATTCCTTTCAATTTCGCGCATACCGCCAAACCTACTTTCCCTCCGATATATCCACCAGCAAGAGCTCCAGCGGTACCGCCGACCATTTTCCCTCCCTCTACAAACCTCACTTGCCTGCATTCCGCCTCGCGGTCGGACGCGCAGACCTCGTAGATTTTTGAGCTGGATGCGCCCAGTTGCAGTCCTATGCCGAGGTAACCACCTCCCTTCATGAACTTCGCTGCTCTGGCAACGCCCGCGATGTTGGTTGCATATCCGGGCAGTTGTGCCGGTGCGCCTGCTTTGCCCCATCGGTGAACAATTCGGCGGCTGGACAATCCCAGTGCACGTTTGAGTTTTGGATGATCTGGCAAACCGGTGCCTTTGCGTACCAGCGGCCCAAGGCTGGCATCCAGTTTCGCCATCAGACGTTTGCGTTTGGCAAAGAACTCTGGGGAATGTAGATGACGATGTTGGGTGTATTGCTGCTGATGCAGTTGATCCAACTCTTTGAGGGTATTTTTCAATCCTTCCAGATGCTGCCCGATCATGAATGACGCAACGCCCAATGTGCCTGCCGACACCTCCAGAAACGGCTCAATGACCTCATGATGCTCAACCATGAACGAAGCTTCTTCATCCGAAAGGTCTTTCAACGCCTCGTTCACCTTCTCTGCGGCGGCCATCATCTGTGCTTCTTCGCGCCGGCACATGTAGTTGCGAGAGTCGCTGAACAGGACCATTTGGCCAGGTTTGACCTGCTCACCGAGATGTCGATTGAGAGAGCGGAATTCGCGACGCAATGCGTCGCCGGGCCTGATTTCGTACAACTCCCGCTCAAGCGCTTCGAGGGTCATGGGTTTCTGAACGATGTGGAAACCTGATTCAGCCGGTTGCGGCAAGGTGTAGGCGTGTTCCTCCACCAAGTGTTGTGCAGGAGGTGGCTCGGGTTTTGGGTTGAAGGCATTCCAGGAGGCGCCGCCGTTGTCTGTAGCCATGCGCGGCTTCACCAGTGCCCACTCACCGCTACGCACAGCATCGATGAGTTTTCGCTCATTCGCGCCCTGCATGTAGTTGTTACGATGCAGGCCCAGGGCGTTTAACAAGTCGTCGAACCCGGGCAAGTCGTCCGGGCGATTCAATGCCTGTTTGAAATGTTCCATGGCTTGGTGGGTATCAAGGATCTGCTCTCGCTGGCCATTGACCTCGCTTTGTGGGATGAGTCTGGTCACATCCGTGTCCCGTTCTGAAAACGGAGGACTTTGGCGAACGGACTCAGGTTTGAATGCAGGATGGATCGGTGTTCGGTGTAGGGAAAATCCGGTTTTCTGACTTGCAGACGCCGCGCTCAAATCATCAATGTTTTATGGCGGTACTGGGTGGGGTAGAAAATAGATTCGTCCCCAATGTTTGGGATATTTTGGGCGCTACAAACCGGCTGGAGAAACTGTCAAATGAAGGCTTCGACCCTCGCACTTGCCGCGCTTTATTGCATGGGTATCAGCGCAACGTTTGCCGATGCCTCACAGGCGCCAAACGACAAGCGCGGGCCAGCAGGTATCGTCGTCGGTGAGTGTTTGGCTGCGGCCAAGTCCAAGCTAGTCAAACAAGGCTGGAAGCCGACGCGGATGCATACCAACGACGGCTATGAATACAGCGGCGTAGAGAAGGAGCTGGCTGCACACAAGCTCTTCGAACTGGATACCTGCTCTTTCGATAGCTCGCGCTGCATCCTGTACTACGCGAAGAAAGGAACTTGCCTACGCGTCGATACCATCGGCGAGCAATTCAATGACATGACGGTTACACGATGGACCCGCGAATGTCCTGAAGCACCTCAATAACCAAACGAAGCCAACGCGGTAATAATCTACTGCTCCCACAGGTTTCAGCGTCATACACAACATCTGCAATCAGCATCAAACCCTGTGGGAGCGAGCCTGCTCGCGAAAGCGCCAGAATGGACACCCGATCAATCACCGGGTGATCCCGACACCCGCATCACCCCGGCAATTGCAAATTATCCAACGCCCGATTCACCGCCAACTCCCCGAGCATTATCAACTGCGCAATCCCCAACAACGCCCGACGCTGCGACGCCGGCAACAGGCTGGCGACGTTCTGCGCGATGGTTTGGGCCGAAGCAAGTGTCTCACTGGCATCAATCAGCAGTTCTTCGTTTTTGTTGTCCGCAGTCACGGCGTACATCCCGCGGTTTTTACGTGGTGGCGGCGTGGAACCGGGCGGACAGAGGTAATGGTCGAGCGCGCGGTCTGCGGCTTCGTGGAGTTTTTTCGAATCGAGGGATTCGTAGGGGGAAACCGAGTCGGTTTCGGGCGGATTGGGTGTTGGTTTGATCATGGTGAAGCTCCATTTTATACCTGGTGGAACCACCAACACCTGTCGCTAAACAAGTAAGGGTGGCAGCTGTGCGCGGGTTAGCGAACCGAGAGGTATAAGACCCGGCAGACCCGAAGGTCTCCCACGCACAGCCACCATATCGTCATCGCAAACGGCTGCGACAAACTGGAGCGTCGTTGTACTTATACCTGGTCGGGTCGCTAAACCCGGTCGCTGGGTTGCCAGCGACCCATAGACGATATAGACCAGGTACAAAGCGTACAAGCCGGCGGATTCTGGCGTAGCTGTAGGCAAAGGCGCAAGGGTGTGTAGCCTGGGAGAGTGTTTGGAGATGTCTTTTTAAACATTGATGTTTATCGAAGTTCATTACTTCACGTTTTCCATAAAAAGATCCATCCTCTTAAGCCTTTGCCCTACTCCAGTCCAATGGTTTCCATGGCGGGCGCCCACCAAAGCGTCTTTCATTGCACGAGACATAACGATCATTGCCCCCTCACCTACTCGACCATATCCAGAGGCAGGAATCGGCCAAAAGCTGCTCGTTAAAGCGCCTATTAAACTAAGGTCGGTTCAATAGTCCATTCATGATACTCAGTGAGTTGATATAGCACGCCCTGCAATGCTCTAGGCCGCTCATGCTCACTTACGGTAATATCCGGGATATCTCAGAATTACCGAAGGTTAAGAAATGGACGTCATCCAAATGTCGGTATCGCTGCATGACCTTGGCCTCGCCTATCGCAAGGCCAAGGTTGACCTTTACTATTCAACCAACCCCTCGCTGTTCGACATTGCCAACTATGAAGACGACCTGAGCAAAAATCTGACCCGTCTGAAAGAGCAGATCGAAGCCGTGAACGAGGATTGGGTGAAAGACCCCGCATTTCTGGGCACTTGGACGCTTGCCCCCAAAGAAATCCAGATTGTTAAAGGAAAACAGGATCCAAGTCTGATCTTCGCCTCACCGGAAGCCGAGTGGCTAAGCGCGACTGAGGCTGGCAACCACCCCACTGCCGTATTCCGCCTCATGGCCCGCTGCAGTATCGATTTTCATGTGCTGTCAGCGCTATGGATGATGGAAGTCGGAGACCTCTTCGACAAGCAGCTCAGCAGCAACGTCTTCGGCAGCCGCCTGCGCCGTAACCGGCACGAGAAGATCAATACGTGGGCCCTTGGATCATTCCAGCCCTATCTCAGACCCTTCCGTGAGTGGCGCGACGGTGGCATCAAGGCAATGCGTACGGCCCTGAGCGAGAAGAAAAAAGTATTGGCACTAACAGCTGATGTAAGCAGTTTCTATCACGAGCTAAGCCCTGGCTTTATGCTCGACGACAACTTCCTCAAATTAGCCAAAATTGAACTGAGCAAATCACAGTCAAAACTGAACCGCCTGTTCATTTCCGCCTTGTTGACTTGGGCACAAAAAACGCCACTAGGGAAAGGTTTACCCGTAGGTTTGCCTGCGTCTGCCGTTGTCGCAAACGCGGCGCTAATCAGGCTCGACCAGTTCATCGAGCAACAAGTAGTGCCACTGTATTACGGCCGTTATGTGGACGACATTCTGCTGGTAATGGAAAACGCAAGCGACATCAAAAATACTGAGCAGTTTTGGGAGTGGATCTTCAGTCGCGACGGCGGCAAGGACCTGCTCAAAAAAGATAACGGCAGCATTCTATTCAAACCTGGCTATCTCAAAGAAGACCGCATTGCATTTGAAAACAGCAAAAACAAGCTGTTCATCCTTGCAGGGTCGGCAGGTACCGCTCTGGTCAACGCCATTTCCGAACAGATCAACCAACGTGCAAGCGAATGGCGCTCTTTACCCGATTTGCCGAACGCGCCCAATACCGTGGCTACGGACCTGCTCAAAGCTACCAACCTTGCCGGAGAGCAAGCAGATAATCTGCGGAAGACCGATGCACTGACGCTGCACCGCGCGGGTTTTGCCCTCAGCCTTCGCAACTATGAAGCCTTCGAACGCGATATCCCCCCGGAGGATTGGCAAGCACACCGTCATGCCTTTTTCGCAGCAGTCATCGAGCATCTGCTCGCACCAGTTAAGTTCTTTGAATTGGCTCAATACCTCCCACGCATCATCCGCATGGCTACAGCTTGTGAAGATTTTGAATACCTAGACAAGATCATCAATGCACTGGATCGCCTGATTATCAAAGTTGAGAGCGACTGCACTCTAGCGATAAAAAGTCTGGCCGCTGCCAACGTGCCAGCCGAAGCCCGACATTTATGGAAACGATCCATCTGGGAAGTAACAACTCAGAGCATCGTCTCTGCGTTTCCTTCCCGTCTGAGCAAATCGGGGGCTACAGCCTGGAAGAACCAAATGACCGGGCATATGGAGAGCCTTGCCTTCGTCATCTGGAGTAACTTCCTAGACAAGCCAATGAATGTCACTAGCCAGCACATACAGAAGCTCCAAGCTCGGCTATTCAGCTTCGATCTCGCCCATATCCCTTTGCGCTTTTCTGGCCTGCCTCAGGAAATGGTCTGCCAGCGCGGGATTCCACTCCGTAGAAATCTCGCAACTTTTGACATAGAAGAATTATTGCCTGACGAGATGAACGACGGCATCGCCATACTGGCGAATTGGCTCAGGCTTAAACGTGGCATCCCGTCTGGTCTAACCTTCGCCACTCGACCATTCAGCCTCAATGAGCTCTACCTCATAGCCCCCACCCCTTTTGCCGCGTCTAGCCGCCAGACACTGGGTTTGGTGGTGCAAGCACTGCGAGGTTTTGAGCTTACCGAACACAAGATGCCACACCTCGACAAAAAGCAGGTTTTGCATATCCCGGACGGAAAACCCAATGCCAAACAAACCATCGCCGTGGCTAGTCTGGAAACCAAAGATGAAAGCTTTACCGCCGCCATCATGGGGTTGCCCGATCCGGACGGACTGCACCGTTACCAACGCATCAATCGCCTGATAAATGAACTGATCTCTCGGCCTGACGGCGCTGGTTACTTGATCCTCCCGGAAGTGTCTCTACCACCCCAATGGTTTATGCGTATTGCCGACAAACTCAAAGGCCGCGGTATATCTTTGATCACCGGAGTGGAGTACCTCCACGCACCGAGAAAATATGTTCGCCACCAGGTTTGGGCTTCGTTAACCCACGACGGTCTTGGGTTTCCTTCGCTGATGCTCTATCGCCAAGATAAACAACGGCCAGCATTTCATGAGGAGCAAGAACTCTCTCGCCTCGCAGGCCTGCAAATGCAGCCCACTCAAGATCAACAGTGGCAAAAGCCTCCGGTCATCCAGCATGGTGATTTCCGCTTTGCCGTCATGATCTGCAGCGAGCTGACCAATATTCGTTACCGCGCAGACCTACGCGGCCAAGTCGATGCGCTCTTTATTCCAGAGTGGAACAGCGACACTGATACTTTCAACGCACTGGTGGAGTCTGCCGCATTGGATATTCATGCCTACATCATCCAGTGCAACAACCGGCGTTTCGGCGATAGCCGCATCCGCGCCCCCTACAAAGATCGGTGGAAGCGGGACATATTGCGAGTCAAGGGAGGTAACCACGACTACTGCATTACAGGTGAAATCGACGTCCTGAGCCTACGCCAGTTCCAGTCCAGCCACCGCTCGCCGTCCTCAGGTTTCAAGCCTGTGCCAGATGGCTTTAACGAGGACATGGCATCGGATCGGAAAGTATTACCTAAAGGGGCTTAGACCTAACTTGATCAAGCAGGTTTTACCGTTCCTCATTCGTGCTGGTCCAGGTTTTTTTGAAGTCCGTATCCAATCACAAGGATGACTCGCCCCCTGCCTATCACCTCAATCAGGAACGGCGCTCCTACATATGTTATGAAATACGTGAAAGGTGCAAGTTTAATAAGGGAAATGACCGAATCGCATCTAGTTGCGTGGGCCGCTCTGAACGTCTTATCGGGCAGCAGTGGTCCGCTTCAGGCAGTTAGCGGACTTTCACTCAGTCTGCTTTGTCGATAAGCAGCTAAAATCATTCTTTGCTTATCCGCCTATGTCTTTTTGCCGAATCACTGGAATCTGTACTTTAGAAGCGCTTCCTCAACTAACCGCAAAGCGACTCACTCTGAGAATCACGGCCTCACCAACCTAGGCAACACCACCCCCTCCCCCAACCTCTCCACCCCCAACCGCACCCTCTCCCCACCCTGCTCAATCACCACCCCATCCCCCTCCACCGCCACCAACCTCACCCCAGGCCCAACCCTCTCCCCCTGCAAAAAACTCCTCGGCGGCCCATCGTTCAGGCTCAGTATCGCCACCGCCCCGCGACTCCCCGCCATCACCCCGCTCACCTTGATGTCCATCGGCGCCGTTTGATTGGAAAACCACTGCAACGCCGGGCTGTCACTGCGCGTCGCCAGCCATTGCGGGGCCGCTGCCGGGGTGTGTGATTCGGCGGAGGTCAGCAGCAGCGACGACCACGTCGCGACGCCGACCAACGCTGCGAGCAGCGCGAGGGCCTGGACCATTTGGGGTGGGGAAACGCGTGCGGTGAATCTCATGGGTTGAATCTCCTTTTTATCCCTGCTGTCAGCCTACGCGGCAATTCTCTCCGTTTTATTTCACACGCCTTACATGTTGGCCGTGCAGGATGGCGCAGGACGCAAAGGAGCGCGCGCGCGATGAACAGGCAACAGGGTTTTACGCTGATCGAGTTGATGGTGGTGCTGGTGATCATCGGCATCGCCAGTGCGGCGATCAGCTTGAGTATCAAGCCCGATCCGTTGCAGTTGTTGCGCAAGGATGCCGAGCGCTTGGCGCAGTTGCTGCAGATGGCGCAGGCGGAGGCGCGGGCGGGCGGATGGCCGGCCGATTGTGTGGGTGAGTGATGCCAAGGGGTTTCGGTTTAGTCGGCGCAGTGACAGTGGCGAGGGGTTTGATCAATTCGAGCTGGTGGTGAGTCCGGCGCTGGATCGCGGCGATGTCGCGTGACCCGGGGAATTGTAGTCGTAGCTTGAGGCGACTAAAGCGGGACTCCCACGCTGTGGGCCCATTTAGGCTTTCGAAGGGGTTTCGTACAACCAAGGCTCTCAATTAGACAAAGTGCTGATAACCTACAGCGCCACTATTGAGCCATCATTGGCGCCAACGCTCTCACACCATGGATGGAATCAAAGCCATGAATACACTGATCACAGCAGCATCAGACCAAACCCGTGGTATTACACCACCTAGAACGTGGCAAGAATTCCAGAGCTTCTGCGTGGACGCTTTTCCGTTGGTACAACACAAATACAGCATAGGTCGTCGCCCGACTGCCAATTACTGGGTGTCGTCCGGATACGGAAAAAACGGTGACACTCAGAACGGAGTGGACATTTTCGACCATTCTTCAGCCGCGACAATGCAATGCAAGCGTGTCGAAAAATTCAATAAGGGAGATCTTGAAAAAGAGATTAACGCCCTGAAAGGCTACCACGCGCCTCTCAGCGCGCATTTCATAGTCACGTCACTCGAGGAAACAAACCAAACGGTGAGCACATTCGTGACGCAGCACAACACTGCCTTAGAGGATGAGGCGCACCCCGGACAGGTGCCTCCCATGCTGCCCGCGGTACGACTCCCAAAGCTGTATGTGCTGAACTGGCCGGAGATTAAAGCGATTCTTTGTACCGACTTATTCTTGGCATGGAAGTGGGGTTTTTACTTGGCCCATCCGCAATACCATAACTTAAACGGCGTTGATCTCAAGACCGTGATCGGCGCCGCCAACACCATGGGGTGTTCGTTGCCACCGGGTGGGGGCGGCAAATCTCCCAGAGTCCTAGATGCGATCAATGTCCTGACCCAATCGTTGGATGCCGTCGCCATTGCCTCGCTGGGCGAAAAAGAGAAAGTTGCTTCCTCAACTATTCATGGAATGAGGGTATTTCTCGAACTGATGGATGAAACGCGCGACATGGCTCGAAGGGTCAAACCAGCGTTAGCACAGTGCGAGAGCCTGGATGGTGTCAGCAAGCGCGAAGGACTCAAAGCACTTAACCACATCGTAACTTTTCAGGCGCGTATTGAAGCTTACAAATACTTGAACCGACTCGCGGGCATGATCGATCGTCTAGTGAATAATCTTGATCATGAGCATTTTTTTTCATTCGGGCAGAAAGAAATTCACTATGAGGAAATGTCCATCTGGGATACGGACGAGAGCATCCGGTACTACAATTTTTCTGACAGCAAGTCGGAGATGCCGCCTTGGTACATTCCGGCACAGCCGCTATTGCAAGATGCACGATTCATCGCGAATGAGATTCGCAAGGTTAGAGTGAACATAAAGCCACCAAACATTAATTTTTGATACGAAGAGCCGCGCAAACTCAACGTTGATAACCGGTGAAGCACCGGTGCGGAGCCGAGAGTGCTCCGCCCTGCACTGCGCGCTTAGCACCTTGCCAAGCGCGTTTGCTTGCCGCGAATGTCTTGCATAACCCGCCTTTTTCACAATCAATACTGCATTCGCTGCAAATATGAACTGCAATTAACCCGACTCTTACTTTCAAGCTGGCCTTTAGACTCTTCCCACAATCATCGTAAGGAAGCGTTCAACATAGTCACCACTGGCATCATCCCTTAACCGGTGGGCCTCAAGCCATGCTGCTTGAGCAATCCGCCGCACAAACACGTAGTCCCGGCGAGATCTGGGTGCTGGGGAAATGCGTGCGGTGAAGGTCATGGGTTGAATCTCCTTTTTATCCCTGCTGTCAGCCTACGCGGCAATTCTCTCCGTTTTATTTCACACGCCTTACATGTTGGCCGTGCACGATGGCGCAGGACGCAAAGGAGCGCGCGCGATGAACAGGCAACAGGGTTTTACGCTGATCGAGTTGATGGTGGTGCTGGTGATCATCGGCATCGCCAGTGCGGCGATCAGCTTGAGTATCAAGCCCGATCCGTTGCAGTTGTTGCGCAAGGATGCGGAGCGTGTGGCGCAGTTGCTGCAGGTGGCGCAGGCGGAGGCCCGCGCCGATGGCCGGCCGATTGTGTGGGTGAGTGATGCCAAGGGGTTTCGGTTTAGTCGGCGCAGTGACAGTGGCAAGGGGTTTGATCATTTCACTGAGGATCCGCAGTTGCGACCGCGTGCCTGGCAGAGTCCGAAGATGGAGGTGCGGGTGGAGCCGAAACAGAAGGTCGTGCTGAAAGCTGAGTGGATTAATCCGCCGCTGCAATTGACGTTGTCGGATGGCTTGAATCGGTTGAGTGTGCTGCGCGATGGCGCGGGCCGGATCAGTCTGCAATGAAGCGCCAGCAAGGGTTTACGCTGATTGAGGTGATGGTCGCGATTCTGTTGATGGCGGTGGTGAGTTTGATTGCCTGGCGCGGGCTGGACAGTGTCACGCGGGCGGACAGTCATTTGCAGGCTAGCAGTGAGCAGAGTGACAGTTTGTTGCGGGCGTTGAATCAGTTGCAGCGGGATGTGGAGATGCGGGCGGGGATTGAGTTGACCGAGCCGAAGAAGGTTGGTGTGGATGATGAGCCGCCCACTGCCCCGCCCGCGATTACTGTGCGTAGTAGCGACAGTCAGGGGTTTCGGCTGGACATCATTCGTACGGCGGCGGATCAACCGGGGGCTTTGCAGCGGGTGCGGTGGTGGGTCAAGGGTGACACGTTGTATCGGGCGGTGGCTGAGGCGCGGAGTCGGTATCCGTTGCCGGCGCCGACGGGTGGGGTGGCGGTTTTGAAGGATGTGAGTGATGCGCAGGTGCGGGTTTGGGAGGTGGATAGGGGGTGGCGGCAGTTGAGTGGTAATCGGCGGGAGGATCCGTTGGGGTTGGAGATTCGGTTGAGTCGGGAGACGGCGCAGGGGGTGGAGAAGTATCGGCAGGTGATTGGGCCATTGGAGTGATGCGTATACCTGCACATAGGATATTCCTGGAGCTGCCGCAGGCTGCGATCTGTTGATGTTGTTTTTAAAGACAAGATCAACAGATCGCAGCCTTCGGCAGCTCCTACATTGGGATTGGGTGCGGTCAGTTGGGGATTGGTTGGCTAGCAGGTTGGCTCCCGATATCAGCTTCAGCAGCGTGAATATTCCAGATCCCCCTTAGCTTAACCCTCGAACATCACATACACAGGCTCCAGGTCTGAATCTGGAAATACCACAACATAGTCATCAAAAGTGACGTTGGCCTCGCCAGGAAATGACTCTATCAAAGGTGTGTGCGGTGACTGGAGACTGCTCATTCGATAATCGGCAATGGACGTCAGTGGCGAGGAATTCTGCAGTATTTCAGGCAGGCGCCAGATGATCGTGAATGGAGCGTTGCCATCAGCCGTGAAACTGTAAGTTTGCGAGGACTCGTTCCACGTTGCGGGTCGCACTCTTACACCTGGATTCAGCTCTGTGGCGCTGACAGGCGATATTGCCACCTGGTGCAGGCTTTTGATTTCTCTGATGCCTTGAAACAGAGTTCCACTCGGCACGGCATAGTGGCCGCTGCTCATTCTGAAAGGGACATCGATGTTCCCTTTCGTCGCGGCAAGATATTGCCAATCCAGCCCCTCAACCACCAGAAACTCGGATAAAGGTACGCAAACTCCGTAACGACCCAACTCCGCGCGACTGCGAAATTCGAAACGCAATACGGCGGCATATTGAACTGGATCCCTCTGCACACTGGAGGTGATTTGCCACGTGAACTCCGCGACGGCCGAACGAATGGATTTTTGCAGCTCCACGCGATGGGATTCCAAAGTGCGCGACAGTTCACCATCGATCAATACCGCCGGGCGTGCATTGACGGAAGCAAGCGGAGCAAACAGCTGCACAGGCGCCCGGGGCAGTCCTGCGTCCTGTCGATTGCGCAGCTCTACAAGTTTTGTCTGGGCCGTAGTCAACAGCATCTCGGCCTCTTCTTGAAGCCGCTTGAGTCGCTGGTTAATGGCATTCAGGCTCGCCACATACCGGTCGTAGGTCGCGCCAAATTGCTGAGCAATGTTTTGCCACTGACCCCGCTCGGCCTGCGCGTAATTCACCTCACGTTGCGCATTGTCTCGCTTGAACTGGACGCTCATCTTCCACAACTTGTAACCGTGAACAGCTAAACGGGTATCGAACTCGGCGATTTCTACACTGCGTAAATCCTTTTCAAACTCCGAAGCAGATATTTGAACATTCGAACGCTTGCGCAAATTGCCAATTTGTTGTTCGAGAAGAGTGAGCGCCGCTTCCGTAGCCCGCTGTGAGGTAGCCAGATCAGCACTGGTTTTTTGACTATCAATCAATTGCTGGGCAATGCGTTGCTGGGTTATTTGCGCCCAATTCATTGGGGCTGGACTGGCCGGTGGTGCAGGCGCAGCAAGCGAGGCCTGTCCCTTGAATGCAACGCTCCCCTGTTTACGGTGCCAATCCTTGACGTAGTAGACGACAGAGCCAGCGGAGTTTGGATTAGGGTCTTCATCAGGGTGATAGAACAGCAGATCGGCGCCTTTTGGATGACCCGCTATCTGGTCAAAATGATTGATCAACCGATCATGATCGGCGTTTGGCAAATCGACAGCCCAGATTCTATCGACTAAAGCTTGGAACTCGGGTTCGGTGTAGTCCTTGAGGGTTGGTTTCAATTGCATGTTTTAAACTTCCTTGTTTTTGCGCAATGGTGCAATCCATTAACGGCACCCGCCCGATCGACCGCTGAGCGGGCGCCACTTAGTTCGTTATCGAGTGACCATCACTCCGTCTTGAAACCTGGCTTATTATTGCGTGCACGCCATTCTTTAACTTCTTTCAGAACTCCCTCTGGGCTGTCCTCTTGTCCATCCTTGGGATAGAAAATTACGCCAGAGCGATCGGGGTGTTCGGTAATTTTCTCGAAGTGCTCCACCAGTTTGTCGGTGTATTGGCCCAATGCGTCGCCTTCCAGAGGGTTTGAGTAATCGAAAAACTCACGAACAAATAGTAAAAACTCGGATTCCGTATAGTCTTGAAGCCTATTCTTGAAGAGAATCATTGATTTACTCCTTATGTTTTTCGATATGCCGCTTCGCAGTCATAATCAGTAAATTCTCCATATCGTAAACAGCGCCTCCATTCGCGACTTCATGTTGATGATGGATCTCGAATTTTTTCCTACCCCCGACTTGATGAAATGGAATCGGATAGGTTGGTTTCAATTGCGTGATCTAAACTTCCTTGTTTATTAGTGCAGCGTTCAGCGACGGCACTTGCTCGGTGGTCGAGCAAATACCGTCGCAGAGGTCCTCGATTCGAAATGTGCTTACTCAGTTTTGAAGCCGGGTTTGTTGTGACGTGCCCGCCACTCTTTGACCTCTTCCAGAATCCCCTCAGGACTGTCTTCCCGACCTGCCTCTGGGTAAAAAATGACGTCTGAACCATTCGGGTGTTCGGTTACCAGTTCAAAGTGTTCAACAAGCCTTAGCATGTATTTTTCAAAATCATCGGGTGCCAAATTATCTCCTCCTTCAAAAAGCTCTCGAAGAAAAGCGAGAAATTCAGCCTCTGTGTAATCCTCAAGACGAGATGTGTCTTTCACTGTTGATTGCCTCTTTGATGTACACGGATATGGCGTCGCGGCGTCATTACAAGAATATTTTCCATGTCAAACACTGCTCCTCCTTTTGCTATCTCCACCTGATGGTGCAACTCAAATTTTTGTCTACCTCCATGGTGCTGATCTTTTGACGGAAACGGGGCTGTTCCTTTGTGCATGAGTCTCAAGTTAGTGACAGTGAACTGCTTGCTCAAATTTTCATCATCCGCCACCAACCTCCAAAACGCCTCTCTAAACCGATGAAAATTGGCAAACTCTTGTCCTCGTAACGTGTCAGCAATCTGCTTCGGAATCGGTGCTCCATCCGTACGCGCCGCCTCCCCCAACCAGACCCCCATCACGTCCTGCCCGACTCCCGTCGCCACCCCCGGATCATCCCGCCGATCCAGAAACAACACATCCGGCGAAGGCAACTCCATATCCCCCGGGAACCCGGGAATACTCGCACCAACCTGCCCTTCATCGACAGCCGGAAACGTCTCGTTTGCCGGTAGGATCGGGATGACAGGCTGGCCGGGATAAACCACGGGCGGCGACGGAGCAATCGGTTTGGTGGTTGATCCAAGCTGCTCCGTTCCCGGCGGGACA
This sequence comes from Pseudomonas sp. NPDC087598, assembly GCF_044743525.1. Taxonomy (NCBI): domain Bacteria; kingdom Pseudomonadati; phylum Pseudomonadota; class Gammaproteobacteria; order Pseudomonadales; family Pseudomonadaceae; genus Pseudomonas; species Pseudomonas sp. NPDC087598. The sequence goes on from NZ_JBIUWQ010000009.1 coordinate 95,057, forward strand.
AGTGGCGTCCAGGTGCCGATTCCCACGGGAGGAACCGGCCAAGGCTGAATGCTTGGCAATACACCTCGACGACCATGAGCACTTTGTGGCGTGGCAATGCTGATCCTGTCGAGGTTGAACGGGTTGGCGCCCGCCTCTGCGTTCTCCTGAAAACGCAGTTCGAATTCACGCCGTTCTCCGACCCAGGTGTTTTTCGGTGCGTAGGGCGCGAAGCCTTTTTCGACGCGTTTTTTGTTGACCTCATCGAACTGCTGGCTGAGTGCCGGTTGCTCGCCAAGGGTTCGCCACAATGCTTCGTCAAAGGCTCGGAATGAGGTGATTTCCCGGCCGCGAAGTTGATCACCCAACTGGGTGGGTATGGCGGCGCCTGTCGTGCCTGTCGATTGCTTCCACCAATTGGCAGTGGCGGTCTGGCCGGTACCGGTGACAATGCCCGAACCCATGGGTGGCGGGCTGAAGGACAGGTACATCGGTGCCGAACCGGGCAGACAGATAATGCAATCCTGAATGCGTAGATCAGCGCCCGCTGGCAGGTTCTGCGTCAGCGGTGGCAGTAATGCAACACGGGCTTGGCTTGAAGCGGTTTGCGTAACGGGCGTGTCCGCCGTGAACTGCAAATGCCTGCTCGGAGAACCGGGCACTTGTGCGGTGTAGTTGCCGGTCTGAGGATCAAGTACCGCGTTGATGACCGGCACCTGGCTGCCGATCTCATTGCCAGTGGCGACCACAATCACTGCGGTCCCGTCGGCTACCGGCTCGGTTTTGAGGCGGTAGGGCATCTCGACCGAACCGCTTGAATCGGCGATCGATCGAAGTGCTTGCTCATCAGAAAGGCCGAGTGTCTGAACGGGAACGGCGACAGACTGGAACAATCGCCGCCTCTGCTCTGGCGTCAGTTCACCATTGCCCAGTGTCGGCGAGTACACTGCCGCGAAGATCAAGACCGTCGTTGGTTGAGGTACAAGCAAAGTGAGGGAAAGCTGACTGACCGCTTTTTGCACAGCGGTTTCAATAACCTTGGCCACTCCCTCGGCCACCAACGAACCGGCTTGCGTCAAAAACGTCGCACCCGCCGCCAGCGGGGCAGTGAGTGTGTTGACCTGCTTGAGCCGGGTTACGCGGGCGTCTTCATCCACCTGCTGCTTGAACCGGACTCGGGCTTCACGCTGTTCAACGAACTTGCGCTGCGCTTCCCAAATGGCTTCCCTTTTGCGCCAGACCACCGTTTGCTCTGCGTGATGGCGGGCAAGCGCCGCTGATCTATCGCGCAGGGCATTGATTTGCGTCTCTAATAAACGCGCTTCATGAGCCGCGTTGTAGGCGTTCTCCCAAATCAGGTGACCGTCATTGAGCGCTTGGCCGAACTGGCCCAGTCGCGTCAGATAATCATTGGAGGTACGGGTCAGCGGATCGTGGCCATCGAAGGACTGGGCCAGTGCATTTTTTGCGTTGAGTTCGGCGGATTTGCGAGCGAGCAGTCCGTCTGTTTCGCTTTTTTCACTGGTGATGGTGTAGAGCTGCCAGCGCTCGGTCTGAGTGGCCTGAGGCGGTCTTCTCGCGGCAAGAATTTCCTGTTCCAGCGCTGAGCCGAGTTGTTTGGCCTTTTGCGCGAATCGTTGATCGGCTTCAGCTCTGATCGCGTCATGGCGTTGCGCCAAGCCTGCCAGAAATTGCACAAGCGCCTGATGCTGCGCTTGTGCCTGAGCTTGCTCCTGAGCCTGCGCTACAGCTGCCTGTGCTTGAGCGGCTTCGACTTGCGCTCTGGCAAGCGCCTCGGCCTGCTGATTTGCCTGGGCCTGACGATGAGCCGCCAAAGCGCGTTTTCGAGCTTTCTGCTTTTTCTTGCTGGTGCCACCAAAACCGCCGGAAACACCGCCGCCACCACCAAAGCCGCTACCCGACCCTCCACCCGAAGCAGGTGGCCCGGATCGGATGACGACGCTACCTGACGATCCATCGTTGAATGTGTTTTGTGCCATACAGTCACTCCTTGTCTGTAGGGCACAGCGTGTCGATCAAGCGGTAGTCAGGTGCGGTACATAGTTATTGCGAATGTAAAAAATCGGGTTACTGAGCCAGCTAGCGATGGCGCGGCGTCAGTCAGCTCTATGAGTGCCTGGTGGACGACTATCGCCAGCAGGGCTGGCGACCACAGGGGGATTGGGTGAAGTCAGTTGGGGATTGGTTGGCTGTGAGGCCGCCTTCGCGAGCAGGCTCGCTCCTACAGTTGGGCTGGGTACACCAGTGAGAGATTCCGCCATCGCTGGCAGGCCAGCTCCCACAGGGATTGGGGGCAGGCAGTTGGGGATTGGTTGGCTGTGAGGGCGCTATCGCGGCAGGCTCGCTCCTACAGGTGGGTTGGGTACACCAGTGAGAGTTTGGTTGGCTGGAAGGTGGTCATCGCTGGCAAGCCAGGCTCCCACAGGGATTGGGGGCAGGCAGTTGGGAATTGGTTGGCTGTGAGGCCGCCTTCGCGAGCAGGCTCGCTCCTACAGTTGGATCGGGTACACCAGGAAGAGACTGGTCGGCTCACAGGCCGCCATCGCTGGCAGGCCAGCCCCCACAGTTTTGATCTATATGAACCACGCGGCGAATGCCGCCCCACTCAAAGGATGAGCGTTAGCTCGGCTGCAGCTCTTGATCTTGATCCACGGGCGACGTCGGAAGGCTGAGTGGAGGGATTCATCCGGGGGTGGGAGCGCAGCGACCGTTTGGCGCAGCCAAATGCATCGAGAGGAGGTGCAGCGAAGCAAACCGTAGGCGATGCGCCCGGATGGATCCCGGAGCGAAGGAACCCCGAGCCCCAGCGAGCGGGCCGCACGTTGGAGCAAAGCCTTTTGGGTTACCTTTTCGGCGTCTGGAAAAGGTGACCCGCCGTCAGGGCGGAACCCTAAGCAGCCGTTACCGCAGCAACGGATATGTACCCAGTCAAACCCACTAACTCAAAACAACGACGCCACCCGGCAACTCGGTGCATTTGACGCCATAGGCATCCCGAATCAGCAATGCAACGCCAGCAAGTTGGTCAAGGCTGAAACGCGCCTGCACCCGCCGCTGCCCAAGCGCACGATTAAGCAGCAGCAACATCCCCGGCCGATATCGGTTGATCTCATCAATCATCTGGCTCAGCGTAGCGCCATTGAATACCAACACCTGCTGCCGCCAGTTCATCACCGCCGCCGTGTCGACGCTCTGCACACTACCAACCTGCCGCATGTCATAGGTCACCTGCTGCCCCGGTTCAAGGCGCAAGCTTCGGCCTTCTACGTCGACTTCCACCGCGCCATCAAGGCAAGTCACACAGACTTGCTGATCAGTATTACGCAAGTTGAAACGCGCCTGACTGGCCCGCAACCACCCTCCCCCAGCCTGCATCGCCAAAGGCAGCCGTGCCGTCTGCACTTCGACTTCACCACTGACCAATTCAAAGCCCTGCACACCGTCAGACACTGCACGCTGATTGATCCGCGTCTGAGTGTTCAGCTCCAGGCTCACACCCTGCACCGGTTCGAAGCGCCGCTGCTGGCCGACTTCAGTAATGTAATCCGCGCCCAACCCTTCGAACCCACCGGGAATAGTCCCGCGCACCAGCAAAAACGCCGCCGACGCAGCAATCGCCCCACCGAGAAAGGCACGTCGGCCAAACCCGCGACGCGCCTGCAATCCTTCAGCAGCGGGCCGCAAGTTGTGCCACAAAACCTTGGCCTGCTCGAAAGCCTGCGCATGTTCGGCGCTCTGTGCGCACCACTCACGCAAGGCGCGGGCATCGGCCACAGTGGCGCGGCCGGAGGTCAGCAGGACCAGCCAGTCGCGGGCTTCGCTGTGCAGATTGTCGGCCGCCGATGGCTCGGCAGGTGTCAGTCGAAAGATGTTCAAACGCGCAGATTCTCAACGAATTGATCGGGCACTATTCAGAAGACGGTTTTCCGGCCCCGCGACCGAACCGCTGAAACACTTTTCTTTCCAGTTTCGCGGCGCAGAAGCCCAATGCGGCTTTGATTTCCTTCTCGACCATGCGCGTGGAAATGCCGAAACGCTGGGAAATCTCCAGGTGCGGCGCCTCCTCCAGACGCGCCGCAATGAAGATCTTGCGACGGCGTGCCGGTAGCTCGTACAAGGCGCTGAGCAACGATTGAACTTCCCTTTGCCCGCCGACCACCCGCGCCGGGTCCAGCGCTTCGTCACCGATTTGCAGCAGTTCCTCGACTTCCTCGCCAGTGAGCAGGCGCGCATCGGCCTGACGCCGGTCAGCGGCGATGTTCAGGGCCATGCGATAGAGGTAGGCGTTGGGCCGCAGGACGTTCGGCGGCGTTTCCATGCGGTCGACCCGCAGGTAGGTTTCGTGCAGCACGTCGTTGGCCAGATCTTCCGAACCGAGACGCCTGCGCAGGCGCACCCGAAAGTCCTCGTAGGACGTCAGGAACAGTTGGACCATCGAACCTTGTCCGGTGTCTTTCATCCCCCGGAAACTCCTTCCCATTTGGTGCATTCCATGCGTTTTCCTGACGACTCCGGTAACAACAGCAACGTGACCGGCTGACGCAAGGCACTGGGCGTCGGCCGGTCGATTCTGAGCGTGCGAAAGCTTTCCACCAGCGCGTTGTCGCGCCGTACATCACCGGTCGATGTGACCAACCGGTTGTGTTGCACCAAGCCGTCACGACCGACCCACACTTGCAGTACCGCGCGATAACTACCGGGCCGGGTCAGCGGCGAGCGACACAGGTTGCGTTCGATCGCCGCTTGCACTGCCGTGGCGTAGCTGCGGTTGACGGCGACGCTTTCGGGCGTCTGTTTTTGCGGCGGCGCTGGTACGTCTTCGACCTGCGCCACTTGCAACGTGAACGCGTCGTCACGGGCATAACGCGCCATCAAACCACTGCCACCCAACAATCGACGCAAGGCATCGGCGGCGGTGTATTCACCGTCCACCGCCAACGAGCGACGACCGCGACTCAACTGGCTGTCGACCAGCACCGCAACGCCAGTGGCGTGGCTGTACTGATCCAGCGCGTGTGCCAAGTCCTGCGCCGGAATATGCAGCGTCATGCGCAGATCCGCCGGCACTGCGTCGGCCATGGCGTGGCTCGCCGCACAGCCAAGCAGCCACCCCAGACACATCCGGCGCACAAGCCTCGTTGAACGCTGAAAACCGTCCTTGGAACTGCCTCGCTGCACGGCTGACGAATCCTTGGAAATCGTCATCCTGAGGGCTGTTTATGAATCTGGTGTGACGGGCGGTGCAAAAAAACCATCACGGGAATTGCGCAAGGCTTGCACTAGACTCAAGCCATAGAACGGCCCCTCCGGGCCGGCCAGGAGGCGAGCATGAAAACATTGTGGCGATTCACCTTTGGCGGGCTGTTGCTGATGGCGCTGTCGAGCGCTTATGCAGAAGAACCATTGGGCTGCGTGGAAGTGACAGTCGGCGGTTACAAGGCGCCGAATTACGATTGTTTGAGCCAGCAGATGGGCAACAACCCGGAAGGCGCAGCGGCGGCGGAGAAGAATCAGGAGGCGTTGAATGTGCCGGTGAATAAGCGGCCGCCGAATCAGGTGGGACTGGCGACACCGGCCGCGACCAGTACGCGGATGGGCAATACGTTTGGCACCTCAGTGAAACCGCAACGCCCACCAGCCAACACGGGAACCTCGCCACTCATCAATAAATGACTCACCTCTGTATGGAGGAAACTCACTCACCTGCAGAAACGAAACTCACACCCTGTGGCGAGGGGATTTATCCCCGATGGGTTGCGAAGCAACCCCAAAACCTTACGACTCGGTACATCAGGCACACCATGGGCACCGGGTTTACGACTGCTGCGCAGCCGATCGGGGATAAATCCCCTCGCCACAAGGAATAGCTCAATACCCCAAAACAGGGTATGCGTTGTTCAGTCGCTTGGGGTTTGGCGGAAGCTGACGGCCAGGCGGTTCCAGCTGTTGATGGTGGTCACGGCCATGGTCAGGTCGACCAGCTCCCCTTCGCTGAATTGCTCGCGCGCCTGCTGATACACCTCATCGGGCACGCGGCTTTCCGCTAACAACGTCACCGCCTCCGCCCAAGCCAACGCCGCACGCTCGCGAGGGTTGAAGAAGTTGCTGTCACGCCACACCGCAATCGCATATAGGCGTCGATCACTCTCCCCGGCCCGCCGCGCGTCCACCGAATGCATGTCGGTGCAAAACGCGCAGCCATTGAGCTGCGAGGCGCGGACGCGGATCAATTGCAGCAGCGGCTGCTCGATACTGAGGTTGCTGGTCAGCGCCTCCATGGCGATCATCGCTTTCATCGCTTTGGGCGAAGCGTTGTAGTAATCCAGACGCGGGGACATGGGCTAGTCTCGGTAGACGGAATAATGACTTCACCGTAAACGCCGACAGCGGCGCATCACAGCCCCAATTCCACGGAAAACCGCCACACCATTAATCAATGCCCTACACAGATCCCCTGTGGGAGCGAGCCTGCTCGCGAAGGCGTCAGGTCAGTCAACCCATTTTTGAATGACACACCGCATTCGCGAGCAGGCTCGCTCCCACAGGGGTTAGTGACCAATTTGGAGTTTTTCGGGTTGGCAACTATTGCCAATCCCGCAACAGCGGTAATCTGGCGGGCACGCCAAATAGCCTCGGGAGCCTTATCGGTATGGAACTTCATGTCGTGATCAACGGCCGCAAGGACCTCGCCGGTCAGTTGTACCAGCAACTGCGCGGCGCCATTGAATCCGGGCGCCTGGCCGCTGGCACGCAATTGCCGCCGAGCCGCTTGCTCGCCGAGCAACTGGGGATCTCGCGCAAGACCATTTCCGATACCTACGCACAACTGACCTACGAAAATTTCCTCACCGGGGTGATCGGTAAAGGCACCTACGTCAATGCGCGCCCGGCGCAGGTCCAGCGCAAGCAAAGCCACACCGAACTGGCCAGCGCCGAGGTGATCGAGAGTTGGCGCAACCTGCCGGTGTTTCTGCGCCATCCGTCGCTGGAAGGCTCATTGCGTTACGACTTTATCGGCGGCGCCACCAGCAAGGGTCAGTTCCCTCATGATGACTGGCGACGCTGCGTCTCCCATGCAATGCGCCAGATGGCGGCCTCCAAAGGCTTTTACAGCGTGCCCGAAGGTTTGCCGGCGCTGCGCAATGCGATTGCCCGGCACATCGCGTTTTCTCGTGGGGTGAACTGTCAGGACGAGGACATCGTCGTGTGCAACGGCGCGCAACAGGCGCTGGACTTGATCACCCGTGTGTTGATCCGCCCCGGCAGTCTGGTGGCCATGGAAGACCCGGGCTACCCGCCGGCGCGCTTGCTGTTCGGCACGCATGGCGCCGAGGTGGTGGGGATCCCGGTAGATGCCGAGGGCATTCAGGTCGAACACATTCCCGATGGCACGCGGATGATTTACGTCACGCCTTCGCACCAGTTTCCGCTGGGCATGCCGATGAGTCAGGCGCGCCGTGAAGCCTTGCTGGCCCGCGCCCATGAACTGGGCGCGATCATCATTGAGGACGACTACGATAGTGAGTTTCGCTATGAAGGCCGGCCCACCGATTCGCTGTTCAACCTTGATCAGCGCGGCATCGTTGCTTACGTCGGCACCTTCTCGAAGACGCTGCTGCCGGAGTTGCGCCTGGGCTATGCGATTCTGCCGCCGGCGATTCTCGAAGCGGTGATCCGCGCCAGGCAGCTCACCGATCTGCACGCCTCGACGCTGCCGCAATGGGCCTTGGCCAAGTTCATCGCCGAGGGCTGTCTGCTCAAACACATTCGCCGCTGCCACACCATTTATGCCCAACGCCGCGAGCGCATTCTGGCGCGCATGGCCAGTGACCTTTCACCGTGGCTGGACGCTGTGCCCGCCAGCGCCGGGTTCCACATGGCGGTGTTCTGCAAGGTGCCGATCGACTTGCCGTTGGTGATCGAACTGGCGAAGAAGGTTGAAGTCGGCCTGTACTCGATCAACGGTTTCTATCACCAGCAACCGCCGAAAAACGGCTTGTACTTCGGTTTCGGCGCCATCGAGACCCTCGACATCGATATCGCGCTGGATCGCCTGCGCGACATTCTGCAACAAGTTGCCTGAATGATTGGTCTGGGCGATTAACCGCCGATTGGTTATTGGTGATCCGGGGGTGCAGGCCTATTCTGCACAGGCGTTATCCCTCAATGAGCAGGATTCGTCCGGCCTGATTCAGGAGTGTGAGCAATGTCCAACGAAGTGATCAACACCGTACAGGTGCAAGCGGCTGCCGGCCGCTCGGAAGAGCTGGGCAAGCAGTTGCAGAAGATCGTCGAAACCTTGCGCGAAACCCCGGGCTGCGACTCCTACCTCGTCGACCGCTGCCCTGACGACAGCCACCGCTGGACAGTCAGCGCGCGCTGGCAGTCGGAAGCGGCGATGCAGGCGCATTTCAACCGGCCCGAGGCGCAGGGCTTTATTGACCTGATTGATAGCCGCCTGGCCAACAGCGTCGACTTCAACAGTTTCCCCATCGTCTGATCTGACGCCATCGCTGGCAAGCCAGCTCCCACAGGGTTCAGCGTCGTTCGATAATTAAATGAACGACACAAAACCTGTGGGAGCTGGCTTGCCAGCGATGGCTTATTTGGAAGCGCTGAAAACCCATGGATTGGTCACCTGATCTTCCCGAATATTGGCCGTTTGAATGCCCCGTCCTGCGGACTACTGTGACTGCACCCCCAACCCTCACAGGTAACCCGCCATGAAACGCCTGCCCTTGCTCGCCTCTGCCCTCGCCTTGAGCCTTTGCGCCTCGGCCGCTTTCGCCCACGACCCGTCCGAAAAAGTCACCGTACTGCAAGACCAGATGCTGAAAAACGCCCCCGGCAAAAAAGCCATGATGATCGAAGTCGACTACAAACCCGGCCAGTCCTCCATCGCCCACAAGCACGATGGCACCGCCATGGCCTATGTGCTCGAAGGCGAGGTGATTTCCCAGGTCAAAGGTGAACAGGCAATCACCTACAAGAAAGGCCAGTTCTGGTACGAGCCCGCCGGGTCCGAACATCTGGTGTCGAAGAATGCCAGCAAAACCAAACCCGCCAAGTTGCTGGTGTTCATGGTGCTGTCCCCGGATGAACAGGTACTGATCCCGCTGAAAAACTGATGGATGTTTAATCAGCCATAAATAAAAAGGCGCAAATCGTTGATTTGGGCCTTTTTATTTCCCCACGCAATTAACCGCTTCGGGTTACAGCAAATAAAACTATTCAACAGCAAACCAGACAGCAAATTGTCAGGTTGCTTACAGCGTGGCGGGTTTAGTCTGAATTAACGGTCGTCGCCGACGACAACTGAAACTTTCCGACTGATGTTGTTTCACGGGAGAAACACCATGAAACTTGCGTTTGCCAGCACTTTGGCGATATCGGTTCTAGCACTTTCCGCCTGCTCGGTGCCTACTGCGCCGAAAGCAGTTTCGTCCCTCGACACGCTGTTCACTCAACCGGTCGGCCGTAGCAGTTCCGCCCAGGTGAAAAGCGGTCCCGGCGTGTCTCTAGGCGTGGTCTACAGCCCGAGCACCCAGACCAACCGTGAATACCTGCGCGACTATCAGGCCAACGCCGGCACCGGCTTCGGCCAGAGCCTGTTGGTGCAGCCGATCCATGACGCCTACATTGCCACGTCAAAACCAGACATGGCGGTGGACTGGGTCAACGCTTCCCTGCAACGTCAGTTCGGTTCAGTGAAGGTCTACCCAGACATGCAAAGCCTGCGTGCAGCCAGACCGGATGTGGTGGCGATCGTCGACACCCACAGCCAGTTGATCACCTCGCGCAGTTCCGATATCAAGGCTGATGTGAGTGCCGATTTTTATGATGCGCGGTTGAACTATATCGGTACGGCGAAAGGCTCGGACGCGAAAGAACTGACGCCGGTGTGGGCGGACTTCAAACGTTCGAAAGAGATTGTGGCTGATATAAATCAACAGCAGGATGTGCAAGTTCGGGCGTTGCAGAAGTTTGACCAGTCGCTCAGCAATTTATTGACCAGACCGACAGATAAAGTGTCGATGCTTGATAATAAACAAGCCCCTAAGTTGTATTGAATGTAAGGGCCTCATCGCTGGCAAGCCAGCTCCCACAAGGACCGAGTGCAACACAACACCTGTGGGAGCTGGCTTGCCAGCGATGGGGCCAGAACGGGCAACACAAAACCCTCAGACAGAAAAAAGCCCCGGCATCTCACGATTCCGGGGCTTTTTCATTCAGCGCTTACTTAAGCCAGCTCAAGCCCGGCATTGGCAGTGACAGGTGCCACCACCGCTTGCCCGCTCAACGCCAGGTCCAGCAGTTCACGGTTGGCCACCGCATACATGGCGTAGTCCGTGCCGCTCGCCGCACGGATTTCCACCAGCATGGCGCGCCAGCGCGAGATCATGCTTTCGTGCTGCGCCATCCACAGCGCCAGGCGTTCTTCGACGTCCTGAGTGCCGTCGCCCTGTTGCAGGACGGAGATGGTGATCGCACGTTGCTGCCAGTCGACGTCGTCGCGGAACGCTTCACGAGCCAGGGCTTGCCAATTGTTTTCAACCGGCAGAGCGCTGATCTGTTGCAGGTACCAGGTGATGTCCAGTGCACTGCCCACGGCGAAGTAAGCCTTGGCCACTTCGGCAGGGTTCTGCCCGGTTACATCCGACGCTTCGATGATCGGCAGCAGGGTGTACAGGTGCGAGGTGCCCGCAACCATACGCGCCAGCAGTTCCGGTACACCGGCTTCGACGTACGCCTGATAACGCGCCTGCCAGTTTTCACGGATTTCGCCGCTCAGCAGTTCGTCGAGCTTCAGACCCAGCTCTTTCAGGTGTGGACCGAAGTGCGCCGTGTCACGGGCAGCGTTCTGCTCGTTACGACGGGCACGCAGGAACCAGCGCGTGGCGCGACGGCCCAGACGCATCAGCTCGTCCATCAGCTCCAGTTGCACGTCAGCGCTGACCTGGTAGTCCAGCGCTTCGATCTGACGGAACCAGTGCGGGAGGTGGAAGATGTCGCGCACGATCACATAAGCGCCCGCCACATTCGCCGGGCTCATGCCGGTCGACTCTTTGAGTCGTTGAACGAAGGTGATGCCCATGTGGTTGACCAGGTCGTTGGCGATCTGGGTGCTGACGATCTCGCGCTTCAGACGGTGACGACGCATGGCTTCGGAGAACTTGCTGACCAGAGTCGGCGGGAACGCCGTTTCCATGTCACGGGTCAGGTAATCGTCGTCCGGCACCAGGGAGCCCAACAGCTGCTCCTTGAGGTCGATCTTGCTGTAGGAGATCAGCACCGACAGCTCAGGACGGGTCAGGCCGTGGCCTGCCGCAACGCGCTCGTTGATCTGCTCTTCGGTCGGCAGGAACTCGATGGCACGGTCCAGCTTGCCACGGCCTTCCAGATCGCCCATCAAACGCTTGTACTCAGCGATGCGCGCATAAGCACGACGCGCCGCCAGGGACAGGGCCTGAGTCTGCTTGTAGTTGTTGCCCAGCACCAGATTGCCGACTTCGTCGGTCATGCTCGCCAGCAACTGGTTGCGTTGCTTGTCGGTCATGTCACCGGCCTGAACCACTGCGTTCAGCAGGATCTTGATGTTCACTTCGTGGTCGGAGCAGTCCACGCCACCGGCGTTGTCGATGAAGTCGGTGTTGGAACCGCCGCCATTCAGACCGAATTCAACACGACCCAGTTGGGTCATGCCGAGGTTACCGCCCTCGCCCACGACTTTGCAGCGCAGTTCGTTGCCGTTCACGCGCAGTGCATCGTTGGCCTTGTCGCCGACGTCTGCATGGCTTTCAGTGCTGGCCTTGACGTAAGTGCCGATACCGCCGTTCCACAGCAGATCCACCGGCGCCTTGAGCAAGGCATTCAGCAGTTCGGTCGGGGTCAGCTTGTCAGCCTTGATGTCGAAGCGTTCCTGCATCTGCGGGGAGATCGCGATGCTCTTCGCGCTACGCGAGAAGATACCGCCACCTTCGGACATGATGCTGGTGTCGTAGTCGGTCCAGGCCGAACGCGGCAGGTCGAACATGCGCTGACGCTCGACGAAGCTGGTGGCCGGGTTCGGGTTCGGATCGATGAAGATGTGCAGGTGGTTGAAGGCCGCGACCAGTTGCAGCTTGTCGGACATCAACAGGCCGTTACCGAACACGTCACCGGCCATGTCGCCGACGCCCACGACAGTGATGCTGTCTTCCTGAACATTGATGCCGCGCTCGCGGAAGTGACGTTGTACGCCGACCCACGCGCCTTTGGCGGTAATGCCCATTTTCTTGTGGTCGTAACCAGCCGAACCACCGGACGCAAACGCGTCACCCAGCCAGAAGCCGTAGTCGATGGCGATGCCGTTGGCGATGTCGGAGAAGGTTGCAGTGCCCTTGTCCGCTGCCACGACCAGGTACGGGTCATCGTCGTCATGACGCACGACGTTGGCCGGCGGCACCAGTGCGCCGTCTTTCAGGTTGTCGGTGATGTCCAGCAGACCCGAAATGAAGATGCGGTAGCAGGCGATGCCCTCGGCCGCGATCTCGTCACGGCTGCCGCCCAGTGGCAGGCGACGCGGCAGGAAGCCGCCCTTCGCACCCACCGGCACGATGACCGAGTTCTTCACTTGCTGGGCTTTTACCAGACCGAGGACTTCGGTGCGGAAGTCTTCTTCACGATCGGACCAGCGCAGACCGCCGCGAGCGACGTTACCGAAGCGCAGGTGCACGCCTTCAACGCGTGGCGAGTAGACGAAGATTTCGAACTTCGGTACTGGCTTCGGCAGTTCAGGAATCGCGTGCGGGTTGAACTTGAAGCTGAAGTACGACTTGTTCTGGCCGTTGGCGTCAGTCTGATAGAAGTTGGTGCGCAGAGTGGCTTTGATCAGGTCGAGGTAACGACGCAGGATGCGGTCTTCGTTGAGCACCTGGACGTCGTCCAGTGCGGTCAGAATCGCTTGTTCCAGACGCAGTTGCTTGTCTTCCAGATCGTCTTCGCTGAGCTTGCGCGCCAGGTAGAAACGAGTCTTGAACAACCGGGTCAGCTCACGAGCGATGTCGGTGTGGTTGTTCAGGGTGCTGGCGATGTAACCCAGATCGAAGCCCAGACGAATCTGCTTCAGATAACGGGCGTAAGCGCGCAGCAGCGCCACGTCACGCCAAGGCAGGCCGGCGGTCAGCACCAGACGGTTGAACGCATCGTTTTCGGCGTCGCCGCGAACGATGTGGACAAAGGCGTCCTGCAGGGTGTCGTTGAGTTGCTGGATGTCGAGGTCCAGGCCTTCAGCGGCAGTGAACGCGAAGTCGTGAATCCAGAACTCGCGGCCATTGGTGTGACGCAGACGGTACGGGAACTCCCCCAATACGCGCAGGCCGAGGTTTTCCAGAATCGGCAGAACGTCGGACAGTGCCAGCGGGGTGTCGGCGTGGTACAGCTTGCAATGCAGCTCGCGCTGGCCGGAGACCTGGCCCAGCGGCTGATAGAAGCTCATCACCAGCGGATTTTTTTCGTTGAGGCTCAGCAGGTGCTGCATGTCGACCACGGCCGAATGCGCGGCAAAACGCTCGCGGTAGCCAGCCGGGAAGCCTTTCGGGAAGTCAGCCAGCACGTTGGTGCCGTGGGCTTCGCCGAAGCTTTCGACGGTCAGTGCGGCGTAGTCGTCCTGCCAGCTGCGGCACGCTTGTACGACTTCTTTTTCCAGCAGTACCGGGTCGATGTCGAGACGGTTTTTCGGGTCGACACGCAGGATCAACTGCACGCGCGCCAGTACCGACTCGGAGAAGAACGTCCAGAATTCGCAGTCGGAAGCCTTCAGGCGCTCCATCAATACTTGCTGGATCTTCTGGCGAACTTCGGTGGAGTAGATGTCGCGTGGCACGTAGGCCAGGCAGTAGCAGAAGCGACCGTACGGGTCTTTGCGCAGGAACACGCGGATCTTGTTGCGTTCCTGGATCTGCACGATCGACATCACGGTGGTGAACAGTTCGTCGACCGGCGTCTGGAACAGGTCATCACGCGGCAGTACTTCCAGCACCTGCGCCAGTTCCTTGCCCAAGTGAGCCTTGGACTGGAAGCCGGAGCGGGTTTCGATTTCTTCGACCTTGCGGCGGATGAACGGGATGACCCGCACGCTCTCGCCATACACCGAGGAGGTGTACAGGCCCATGAAGCGGTGTTCCTTGATGACGTTGCCGTCGGCATCGATTTCACGGATCGACACGTAGTCCGGGTAAGCCGGACGGTGTACACGGCTCGGGTGCGCGGCCTTGGCGAACGACAGCAGGGTCGGTTCGCGCAGGTAGTTCACCGCGTAGTCTTCGATGCGCAGGTCATCGTAGGTCAGGCCGGTGCGCAGCAGCTTGGTCAGGCCGAGGAAGGAGTTCTGGTCGTACTCGATATGGCCGCCATCGGCCTGATCGGTGACCACGAATTCTTCGTAGCCGAGGAAGGTGAAGTGGTTGCCCACCAGCCATTCCAGGAAGCTTTTGATTTCGTTCTTTTCGTCGGCATCGACGGCGAAGGCGCTGTTGTCGAGCTTGGTGAGAATTTCCTGCACCTTGGCTTTCATCGGCTCGAAATCGGCGACCGCGACGCGGACTTCACCGAGAACCTGTTCCAGCTCTTTGCTCAGCACATTCAGTTCGGCCGCGTTGGCGCAACGGTCGATTTCCAGGTACATCAGCGATTCATGCAGAACGCCTTCACCGGTGCTGCCCTTCGGCAGGATTTCCAGCAACTCGCCCTTGCTGCCACGACGCACGCTGAGCACGGTGGTTTGCAGGGTGTGGATGCTGTAGCCGCGGCGGTTCAGCTCGGTGCGGACCGAGTCGACCAGGAATGGCAGGTCGTGGTGCAGGACTTCGACCGCGGTGTGGGTCGACTGCCAGCCATGACGCTCGTAATCAGGGTTGTAGACGCGCACTTGCGGTTGCGCGTGATCGAAGCGCTCAAGCAGGCGCCACGCGGAAAGAGTACAGCCAGCGAGGTCGGAGAGGCGACGTTGAGTCAGCTCGTCCAGGGAAATGATGCCGAAGAATTGTTCAGCGAACAGCGCCACTTGTGGCAGTGCCTGTTCACTGATGTGCTGCGCCAGTGCCGCTTGCAGTTGGTGCTGGAAGTCGGCTTTGCTGGCTGCGGTGAAGAACGCCATCTGTGGTACTCCGCTTAAGCTTGTTATTGATGGAAAGCGTCGCGTGCAACACCCCTTTCGGGGTTCAAGTCACCCTGCTCCTGATTCTCGGGCAGAGGAAACAGGGGGACAGGTGGGTGAAGCTGGACGGGACACTCAGGTCACATTCACCTTCCATAGAATGAGCATCTGCAAAACCGACTGCCAGGGCTGCCGACAATGCCTTTACGGGTGCTCATCCGTTGCGCAGCTTAATGGGTGCGACAATGTGTCTGCTTGCGGTGCTGCGACATATTCGGTCATTGGCACGTAAACAAAGGTTTCAGCACCCGTAAACACTAGCAGCCGTGGCGGAAAACGCTGGTCTGAATGCCCGGTTTTACGGTACATCCGTGCCAGAAATGACCATTGACCCACGTCGCGTTCACGACACATCCTCTGACACTCTCACATGCAGAAATTCCCGAGGGCTGGCAGAATCGCGCCCAATTGCGACCAACACGCCCTTCGAGGCAGGAATTCCCCATGCAAATGACCACCGCCCTACTGATCGTCAACCCGTGCGATGACGAAGAAGACAACATGGCCATGCTCTGCTGCCACAGCGACAAGGGCGACATGTTTCTGATGAGCCGCTATCCGGACGAGGATGAACTGGAGATCACGCTGGATGGCGAGCCTTCGACCCTGGATGGCGTGAAAGTCACCCTGAGCAAGACCCTGCTGAAGATCGAAATCGCGGCGGCGGATGCCGATGTGCTGAATGGTGATGATGTGCTGGAGATCACCTTCAACCCGGACATGGTTGATCTGGATGAGGTTGAGGAGACTTTGAAGAACATCCTCGACGGCACCGGCACCTATATCAGTGAGCTCGTCTGAGCAGGCCAGCTAATCCCCACGAAAAATGAATGACGATGGCGCCCAGAGATATCTCGTCGCGCCATCGTCCGCTGTGTGACGAGTACCTCTCATCCGCTTTCGCGAAAAAACCTTAAACACTCGAAGAGCATCAATCTCACTAAGTGCTCCAGCGCACTCCCCCGCACGTTTACCCTCACAAAGTTTCATCCTACTTCCCGACAAGAACCGCCCTACGTAATCATCGGAAGTCCTACACCTGCATCTGATTGTTTGGCCACCCACCCATTGCTATTAATAACTCCACTTGCGATCAACCTCGCAAGTTCGGCGCTGATAGACCAGTACCGATAACCCAATAACAACTGGAGTTAATAACATGGGTAAAAAACGATCTGAAATAAACACCTTCGATGACTTGCCGCAGGCTGCAGGTTATTTGGAAGGCTTCCTGGCGACAGAGTTGAACTTCTTCGCTTCATTAACTAGCTGACCGGCCAACCCATTAGCCCAACATAAAATGCCGAAGGATATTCTTTCGGCATTTAAACCGATGAGGCATGCAATGTCCGAGCGCGAGATACCAACCAGCAAAGCAATGACTGAAATAACCAACGCCATTCAGGCGCTAGGACTCACGGCACGAGTGCGATATGTAGGTGAAAGCTATTGGGTAGCAATCGCTGAGCTGTATGACAAAGACAAAAAACTGATTGAGTCTGGAGCAGGCAAAGGACCTGACGCCGTTGTTGGCGCTATGGCTGAGAGCCTGGAGCACTACGGAACCTTTCACTGCCAGCAATTACAGCGGACAAATCTCAGTTGCGGCACGATTGCAGGCCAGCACGACGTTCATTGCGACGGCATACTTGCAAGCCTGCCCAACTGCGACGAGCGTCTAGAGTGTTTTCGACTGACCGCCCTTGATGACAAGCGCGAATTGTTTGTGCCTTGCGCCCTGCTGCAGCCAAATTTCAACGAGAGCGATACGGGTGTTCAAGAAGGCAGATATTTAAGCCGCTATGCCTCCAACTCCGGGATCGCTTTCGGCTGCACCAAGGCCGAAGCGCTTCTGCATGGCACTCTTGAAGTCATGGAGAGACACTTGCTATCAAGATTTTTTCTGGCCGTTTGCGCAATACAGCCTGCAATGGATCTTTACGCCCCTTCCAAAGCATTGCTCACTGAGGCTTTATTGGATCATTCGTATGCTTTGGAAGCAGCAAAAAAGTTGCAAATCATCATCGTTAAAGATGAATCCGGTGTTTATTTCTCAGTTGCACTACCCAAGACGGGACCGGGCGAAATGCATATTTCCGCCATTGGCTCTGGATGCTCCCTGAGTATCTGCACCGCCGTGCAGAGAGCCGTCACGGAGCAACTTCAGTCAAGCGCGCTATACGACATCACTGAAGAAATTTCTGACCGCAAGGTATTTGATTTTCTTTCAACCTCCTACGCCCTGAAAAACCTGATAGATTTTGCTCCAGTAAAGAATTTGAAACTACAAACTTTGGAACCCATCCCTACACACTTGGCCAGCACGGTTGCGCAGCAACTGGCATTACTGCAAGAAAACCTGCACACCCGGGACAGAACAATTTTTTATCGTACTGTCGCTGAATACGCCAATACAAACATCGTCATCCAGACATACATACCCGGCCTCGACAGGTTCAACATAATCAGGAACGGCCAACGGGTAGCGCCTCAGTACATCCTGCTAAACGGCGCCAATACTCCGGGCATTGGTGATTGACTAAACTGACCAACAGGCAGCCTTTCCATGCGGGTACTCATCAGAACAGCTTGCAAAAAGCATCGACTGCTATTGGTCACAACGATCACCGCCATTATTTCGCTAAAGCTTCTGGCACTTGCGCCTCCATTGTTATTGGGTGCCATAGTTGATTCCCTGAGTAGCGCAAATCACACCACGCTCAACACGCTACTTTTCTTCACGGCGGCCTTTACCTTGGCCGGATGTGTTCAGGCGGTTATTACACCACTACAGACGCTCCTGCTTTCCAGACTCGTCCAGCGGATTGTTTTGAACGCATCCATTTCATGGATGGCAGAGTTGATGGGAAAAGAGTTCTGTCAATTCAGCAACTGGCGCATCGGGCACTTCATCAAATCGGTAGAGCGCGGCATCACCGCTCACGAACAGTTGCTGACCTTTTTCGTCACGATTGGTTTTCCACTGAGCCTGGAGTTCGTGATCGTTGCCGTCGCGTTTTGGTACATGGGCGGAACGTGGATTTTTTTTGCGATGGCGAGCCTTGGAGTCGTTTACCTGTTTGCCACCCATCGAATCATCAGCTGGCGCAGAAAACACATTGATGCCGTCAACGAGCAGGAGGACGAACTGAGCGCGATCCTGTTCAACACCTTGAAGGCGGGTAAGGCGATAAAACTGGAACAAACCGAACATACCGCGCTGCAGCCATTGAACGGAGCATTTAACCAATATGCCGAAGCGGCGGTAAACGTGGCCGCATCCGGCGGTTTGTTAAGCGGGGCAAAGGTCTTGTTTATCAGCCTTTCCACAGGTGGATTGTTAAGTTGGGGAGTTGTCGATCAGTTGTCGGGGTCAGCCACCATCAGTGTCGGGCAATTAGTCGCGATTTTTTCCATCGCGGGTACCTTCCTGCTGAACATCTCAGCCTTGACTGAAGGCTATCGGGTGCTGGATCAGTTTTTAGCGGATCAACGCCGCCTCCAACAGCTGCTTAAAACACCCGATTTTGATTGCGAAGATCGTGAATGGGAATTGCCCCAGCACGACGAATCAACCTTAAGACTGGCCCCCTGCGTCATCACCGACAAGGACGCCGTCCGGCTATCCATCGTTGACCGGATCGACTTCAAACAGCGACAGTCCGTTGCAATCACTGGCCCCAGCGGCGCTGGCAAGTCCACCTTGCTGGAAGCGCTAGCCGGACTTAATACCTCAGTAAGGAACCAACTGACCATTGACGATCTACCCGTTGCTCGCTTGAGTGCCAGGGTCCATTTGCAAGAGTTGCGCTATTGCCCCCAGTCACCGCAATTTCTGGAAGGCAGCTTCGACAAGTCGGTGCTGTTCGGCGCTGCCCCTTCGCCGGATTTAAGCCAAGCGATCCAGCGCTTGAAGCTTGAGGAGATCACCGGCAAACGCCACATCAGCGAAAATGCGGGCAATATTTCCGGTGGTGAAGCCAAGCGTCTGTCATTACTGCGGCTGATTAACCGACCGGGTAAATTCAATCTGTTTGACGAACCGAGTGCTTCAATCGAGCCGCAACTCGCCACACCGGTGTGGGATCTGTTGTTCGAAACATTTGCCGGGCGGGGTCTGATTTGCGTCACGCACGATGTCAGCCATCTACATCGCTTCGACCGTGTCATCGTTATGCAGGACGGCGAAATCATTGAAGACGGCCCTTGGCATGATCTGCTCGACAAGGCGACGGTCAAACTGTTGCTGAGTGACCTTCAAACCGTTGAGCAATAAAAACAGCAAAAGAATTGCTCCCTGCGGCAGCACCTGCAGAGGATTGCATTGCAATGCCGGCGCTCCCGCAAGCTGCGATCTTTTGCTCTTTTCTACAAAATGCCGTTAGTCGCCACCCCCCGCGATGGATTAAAGTAACGCCCCCAGCCCCGGCGTTATCCGAACGCCCGTGGCCACCCCTTTCCAGGAACAGTCATCGATGGAACATCGTGAAGCGCTGCTGGCGCTGCGAACCTTTCTTTCAACGCAGATTCTCGGCCAGGAAAAACTCATCGAGCGGTTGCTCATCGCCCTGCTCGCCGACGGCCACATGCTGGTCGAGGGCGCTCCGGGTCTGGCCAAGACCAAAGCGATCAAAGAACTCGCCGAGGGCATCGAAGCCCAGTTCCATCGCATTCAGTTCACCCCCGACCTGCTGCCTGCCGACATCACCGGCACAGAGATCTATCGTCCGGAAACCGGCAGCTTCGTCTTCCAGCAAGGACCGATCTTCCACAACCTGGTGCTGGCGGACGAAATCAACCGTGCCCCGGCCAAGGTGCAATCGGCGCTGCTCGAGGCCATGGCCGAGCGTCAGGTCAGTGTCGGCCGCAGCACCTACGAGCTGTCGCCGCTGTTTTTGGTAATGGCCACGCAGAACCCGATCGAGCAGGAAGGCACTTACCCGCTGCCGGAAGCGCAGCTCGACCGCTTCCTGATGCACGTCAAGATTGGCTTCCCGGATGCCGCCGTCGAACGCCGGATCCTCCAGCAGGCGCGTGGTGAAGCGCTTAACGGCGAGACCAAGCCCGAGCGCCGCGTCAGCCAGCAGGCGATCTTCGCCGCGCGCAAGGAAATCCTCGGTTTGTACATGGCCGACGCCGTGGAGGAATACCTGGTGCAACTGGTCATGGCCACGCGCACGCCAGCCAAGTTCGACCCGGAAATGGCCGAGTGGATCGCCTATGGCGCCAGCCCGCGTGGCTCGATCGCCCTCGACCGCTGCGCCCGCGCCCATGCCTGGCTGGCCGGTCGCGACTTCGTCAGCCCGGAAGACATTCAAGCGGTGCTGTTCGACGTGTTGCGTCACCGCATCATTCTGTCGTTTGAAGCCGAGGCCGCCGGCATCGATCAGGATCGGGTGGTGCAGCGGATTCTCGACGTCGTAGCCGTCGCTTGACCCCCATGAACGCCGCCCTGCCCTCCGAGCCCGGTATCCGCGTCAGCCTCGCCGAGTTGATCGAGATGCGCCACCGCGTGCGCGAGGTGCAACTGTTTTCGACGCCGAGCCAGCGCAGCCCGCTGATCGGCCTGCATCACTCGAAATTCCGTGGCCGTGGTGTCGACTTCGATCAGGTGCGGGTCTATCAGGCCGGCGACGACGTGCGCACCATCGACTGGCGCGTGACAGCGCGCACGCAGGAACCGCACACCAAGTTGTTCCATGAAGAACGCGAGCGGCCGATCTTCATCATGGTCGAGCAAAGCACGCGGCTGTTTTTCGGCTCCGGACTGATGTTCAAATCGGTGCTGGCAGCGCAAGCGGCGGCGCTGATCGGCTGGGCCGCGCTCGGCCATAACGATCGGGTTGGCGGGCTGGTGTTCGGCGACAACGAGCACTACGAAATCAAGCCACGGCGCAGCAAACAGAGCCTGCTGCAATTGCTCAACCGCTTGGTCAAGGTCAATCAGTCGCTGCACAGTGAGCGTGAGCCGGATCGCGATGCCTTCGGTGTGGCCCTGCGCCGCGCCCGCGAGGTGCTGCGCCCGGGTAGTCTGGTGATCGTGATTTGCGATGAGCGTGCACTGTCCGACAGCGCCGAGCAGCAACTGAGCCTGTTATCGCGCCATTGCGACCTGTTGATGCTGCCGCTGTCCGATCCGCTTGATCACGCCCTGCCCGCCGCTGGCCTGCTCCGCTTCGCCGAACGCGGCGCACAACTGGAACTCGACACGCTGAACTTCGACTTGCGCCAGACTTATCGCGCCCAGGCCGAGGCGCGCATTGCCCGGTGGGAATTGCTTGCGCAGAAGCTGCGGGTGCTGCTGATGCCGCTGAGCACGCAGAGTGAAATGGTCGAGCAGATGCGTGAATTCCTCAATCCGCAGCGTCCGGGGAAAGGTCGATGAACGGCCTCGAACAATTGCAACCGCTGATCTCGCCGCCACCGATTGCTTTCTGGCCACCGGCGCCGGGCTGGTGGCTGCTGCTTCTGTTATTGCCGCTGCTGGGTTTCGCCGTGTGGCGTCTGCGTCGCTTCATTCCAATGAAGAAACGCCCGATTGTCCGTGCAGAACAACCGCTCGATCCAGTGCGCATCGCCGCGCTCGCGGAACTGGCGCAAATGCCCAAGCCCTACGACGGCGCCCCGGCCGGAGCGTGGCTGCAACAACTCAATGGTCTGCTCAAGCGCCTGTGCCGAAATCACTACCCTTACAGCCAGAGCCACACACTCAATGGCCGCAAATGGCTGGCGTTCCTCGACAACCGCTGCCCGGCGGCGGGTTTGACGCGCTGGATGGTGCTGGTCGAAGGCGCCTACAAACCGGAGTGCAAACTCGACGACAAAGCCATCGCCGGCCTGACCCAAGCGGTCGAAACATGGATTCGCAAACATGTTTGAGTTCGCCTGGCCGTGGATTTTTGCCCTGTTGCCACTGCCGTGGCTGATGCGTCTGGTGCTGCCGGTGGCCGACAGCGGCGAGCCCGCGCTGAAAGTCAGTTTCCTTTCCGACCTTGAAGGCCTCGCCCGTCGCCGTGCCCGCGCCAACCTGCCGGCGTGGCGCCAACAGGCACCGTTCATGCTGCTGTGGCTGTTGCTGTTGATCGCTGCTGCGCGCCCGCAATGGCTCGGTGAGCCGCTGCCGATTGCCGCCAGCGGCCGTGATTTGCTAGTCGCGGTGGACGTGTCCGGCTCGATGGATTTTCCCGACATGCAATGGCAGGACGAAGACGTCAGCCGCCTGAATCTGGTGCAGCACTTGCTCGGCGATTTCCTCGAAAGCCGTGACGGCGACCGCGTCGGCTTGATCCTGTTCGGCAGTCAGGCCTATCTGCAGGCACCACTGACCTTCGATCGCCACACCGTGCGCGTCTGGCTCGACGAAGCGCGGATCGGCATCGCTGGCAAAAACACCGCCATCGGTGACGCCATCGGTCTGGCCCTGAAACGCCTGCGCATGCGCCCGGCGCAGAGCCGTGTGCTGATTCTGGTCACCGACGGCGCCAACAATGGCGGTGAAATCGATCCGCTGACCGCGGCAAAACTGGCGGCGAGCGAAGGCGTGAAGATCTACCCGATCGGAATCGGCGCCAACCCGGAAGACAGTGGTTCCACCGCGTTGCTCGGGGTCAACCCAAGCCTCGATCTCGACGAGCCGGCGCTCAAAGCCATCGCCGAAGTGACCGGCGGCCAGTATTTCCGTGCCCACGACGGCAAAGAGTTGCAAGCGATAAAGGACACCCTCGACCAACTCGAGCCAGTCACCCAGCAACCGACTCAGGCACGGCCGGCGCAAGCCTTGTATCACTGGCCGCTGGCGTTGGCCCTGTGGTTGAGCCTGCTGCTGGTCGCGCGCGAATTGTGGCCGGATAACCCGCTGCAACGCCTGTTCACCAAGGAGCTGTATCTGCAAAGTCCGCTGCCTGACTGGCGCGAGCGTCTCAAGCGTCTGCGTCTGCGGAGGCGCCGATGATCGCGCTCTGGCCGCACTGGTTCCGTCCCTGGTGGCTGCTGCTGTTGCCCCTGCTCGGCTGGCTGCTCTGGCAACTCTGGCACCGGCAGAAACGCGCCGGGCGCTGGCAGATGATTCTGCCGCCGGCGTTTCATGCCACGCTGCTCAGCGGCGGTAGCGGTCGCGACAGCAAACTGCCGTGGGTCGCCCTGGGTGTGGCGTGGCTGCTGACGATTCTGGCGCTGCTCGGGCCGAGCTGGGAGCGCGTCGAACAGACCAGCCAGAAACCTGCCGACCCGTTGGTGGTGGTGCTGGAACTGACCCCCGAAATGCTCGCCACCGACTCGCCGCCGACACGACTGGAACAAGCGCGGCGCAAGCTCTTCGACCTGTTGCAGGCGCGCAGCGATGCGCAGACCGCCATCGTCGTCTACGCCGGTAGCGCGCACACGCTGGTGCCGCTGTCGGATGATCTGGCAACCAGTCGTAATTTGCTCGATGCGCTGAAGCCGTCGCTGATGCCGGAAAGCGGCCACCGTGCCGATCTGGCCGTCGGCAAAGCGCTGACGCTGCTGAAACAGGGCGCGCTCGGCCAGGGGCGAATTCTGCTGATCGGCTCGTCGCTCGATGAAGAAGAACGCCAAGGCATTCGCCGTGCACTCAGCGGGCAATCGGCGCAATTGTTGATGCTCGGCATCGGCACTGCCGAAGGTGCACCGATCGCTCAGGAGGACGGCAGTTTCCTCAAGGACGAACAAGGCGCGATTCGCGTGCCGCAACTTGACAGCCCGGGCCTCGCGAGTTTCCTTAACAGCATCGGTGGCGAGTATCACGCTGCCCGGCTGGACGAAACCGACCTGCGTGCCCTCGGCCTGCTCGATGGCCCGCGCAGCTTGCGCAACGACGGCCAGACCGTGCGTCTGGATACGTGGGCCGATCAGGGTTACTGGCTGCTGTTGCCGCTCTTGTTGCTGGCTGCGTGTGCCGGACGGCGCGGCTGGTTGTTCTGTTTGCCACTGCTGTTTTGCCTGCCGCAACCGAGCTACGCTTTTGACTTCGAAGACCTCTGGCTGCGTCCCGACCAGCAAGGCCTGCACCTGCTCAAACAGAAGCGCCCGGCTGAAGCCGCGCAGCATTTTGACGATCACCAGTGGCAAGGGGTGGCGTTGTACGAGGCCGGCGACTACAGTGGCGCCGCCCAGCGTTTCGCTGAAGGCAGCGATGCCCGCGCCCACTACAATCGTGGCAACGCCTTGGCAAAAAGCGGTGAGCTGGACGCGGCGATCGACGCCTATGAACAGGCGCTGGAGCTGCAACCGGATTTGCGCCCGGCGCAGACCAACAAGGCGCAGGTGGAAAATCTGCTGAAGCAGAAAAACACCCCGCCACCTGTCGAACCGGAAAGCAAACCGAGCGAGCAAAACCTGCCCGGCGATGAACCACCGCCCGCGACTGCACCGCCGCCGGCAGTGAAAAGTGAAACGCCGAGCGAGGCGCAACCGGCCGAGTCGGCCAGCGAACCGCCAGCGACCACCCCGCCACAGCCTGGCCCCAACGAAGTGCCAGGCAACGAGCCGGACGAAGAACAGAACACCGCTCCGACGCTGCACACCGGCGAGGACAACCTCGAAGGCGAACAACGCCAGGCACTGGAACAATGGCTGGGCAAAATCCCGGACGACCCGGGAGAGTTGCTGCGACGCAAATTCTGGTACGAACAGCAACAACATCAGGATCAGGAAAAAACTCGATGACCCGCTTCACCGCTCTCTTGCTGCCACTGCTGATCTGCACAGCCACCGCCAACGCGGCCGAGCTGACGGCCAGTGTGGATCGCAGTCGCCTGAATTCCGGCGAGACGGTCGAACTCACCCTCGAATCCAGCGACGTCACCCAGTTCGGCAAACCCGACCTGACGCCACTTGAGGCGTTGTTCGAAGTGCGTGGCACACGGCAGGTCAACCAGCTCAACACCCTTAATGGCGACAATCGCGCGACCACGCGCTGGATCATTACGCTGTTGCCGAAAGAGAACGGCAGCGTGGTCATTCCGCCGCTACAAATGGGTGAAGTACAGAGCCAGCCGATCACCGTGCAAGTGGTCGAAAGCGACACCCGTGACGAGAAGAACAACCTTGATCCGGTGTTCATCGAGGCCAGCCTCGACCAGAACAGCGTCTATGTGCAGGCGCAGGCAATCCTGACCCTGCGCATCTACCATTCGGTGTCGCTGTATGACGACAGCAGCCTGACCCCGCTGCAAATTGCCGATGCGCGGGTTGAGCAGTTGGGCGATACGCGCACTTACGAAAAAGACATCAACGGTGTGCGCCACGGCGTGATCGAGATGCGCTACGCGATCTATCCGCAGCACAGCGGTTTGCTCAGCATTGCCCCGCAGACTTTCAGCGCAACCCTCGTCGACACGCAACCGGCGCAGGACACCAGCGCACAAGGGCCAAAGGCAGGCAAATTAATGCGCGTGAGTTCCGCGCAAATCCCGCTGACCGTCAAACCCAAGCCACTGACTTACCCCGCCGATTCGCCGTGGCTACCGGCGCGCAGCCTGAGCCTGAGCGAAAGCTGGAACCCGGAGCCGGAGCACACTCAAGTCGGCGATTCCCTGACTCGCAGCCTGACGCTGAAAGTCGAAGGCCTGGCCAGTTCACAACTGCCCGCGCTGCCGGCCACCGAGGTCAACGGCCTGCGCCGCTACCCCGATCAACCGGTGCTGAACAATCAGAGCAGCGAACGTGGCCTGATCGGCAGCCGTGAAGAACGCGAAGCGCTGGTGCCGAGCCGCAGCGGCTCGATCGAATTGCCGACCGTCGACGTGGTCTGGTGGAACACCTTCGAAGATCATCTGGAACACACCAGCCTGCCAGCGCGCACCCTGCAAGTGGCGAACAACCCGAGCCTGCAAGTCGACACCCCGGCCGGCAGCCTGCAACCAAACGTCGTCGACAACGATGTGTTGTGGTGGTGGAAACTCAGCACACTGATTCTGGCCTGCACCACCCTGCTCGGCTTCGGCCTGTGGTGGCGCGCACGCTGGCAACCGGCGATCCATCGCGCCGCACAAACCGGCCCGAGCCCGCGCACCTTGATGGACGACATCAAACGCGCGAGCCAGGCGAATGACCCGCAAGCGACGCGGCAGGCACTGGATGCGTGGGCGCGTCAGCAGCCGGAAACGCTGGCGGACATGGCGGCGCGGTTTGTGCCGTTGTCGGATGCGCTGGATGGGTTGAATGGTGCGCTGTACAGCGAGACGGGGCAGCATTGGCAGGGTGAGGATTTGTGGCGGGCGATCCGCACGATTCCAGCGGCGGAACGGGTGCAGGATCCGGTGGGCGACAGCGGATTGCCACCGCTTTATCCGAAGTAAAAAGCAAAAGATCGCAGCCTGCGGCAGCTAATCCCCTGTAGGAGCTGCCGCAGGCTGCGATCTTTTGATTTTGCAATGTTAGACTTAATCGATCTTCAATCAATATTGGAGACATAAGGGTCAACACCCTCACGGATCAATCGCTCCTGCAACTCAAACAAAAACTTCATAACCGCTTCCTCACCCATCGCGGCTGTCAGCGCTTCCTGCTCCGAATCTCATCCTCACGCATGACATTCACATGATTGCCCGCGTCGTACTTGATGAAATAACGCTCATGGCGCCGGCAAATTTCCACATCACGAAACTTGAACAACAATTTATCCATGTCGACTCCTCATTGGAAAGTCGAAAGCAAACTCACTTTCCCCGTCGTTTGCCTCGCACGTTCAGTCGCCGCATTGATCTCATCCGCATACGCCGACACGTCCAGCCCCAGACTGATCATCGACCTGATCGATTCCAATGCGAGGTAAATCGCTTGGCTGCCCTGACGTGAAGTGACTTTCAGCAATACGACCAGTGCTCTTTCATCCGGGTCTCCCAACGTCTCACATAACCGCAATATCCAGAAATCGCTTTTGCCGTCTACAACTGTCAATAGCTCCTGCCAATCCGCATCAGAAAAGCCATCCAGCATTTCGGAGGCGTTGATGATGGCGACATCAGACCAGTAATCGCTTGGGTACTCTTTATCAGCAAACATCTCGATAAATTTATCAAACTTAATAAACATCGTCGCTTGGCTCATCCTGTGAAGAAACCACCTAGCTATTTCTAAAGAAGAAAAAGCTTTCGTACAGTTTCCATGTCCGACTGGATAATCCTCAATTCCTCGTCATCGACATCTGCCTCAAGCAGACTCTCAACGCTGCACTGGCTGTAGGTCTGCGCCAGAATATCCAACATATCGCTCGTGTATGAATCTTCTTTCGACAGCTTCAGACCGCGACGATGTCCCTCCATATAAATGGCTGTCTGAAGAATTGCATTCGGGCCGGGCGCATCTTTGCGTAACAAGAGTTCCAGCTCATCCTGAGCATAGGCAAACGCTTGCTCGGCACGAAACCCAAGCTCATCCATCGCGTGAAAATAAAGCCCTTTGACCATTCCTCTGGCCTGATTGAACAAACCTTCAACCCGCACTTTTGTTCTCCAGTGGCTTCTACCCGCAATAAGACCGGGACAGACCACGTGCATTATCAAATCAGTGTAAAACGGGGAAAGACTACGTTTTCGCAGTACCTTCTAAACGTGGTCTGTCCCTGAGGGATCCCCACAAATCTACTCCAAGCTCTGTGCCTGATGATGCACCTCATCACGCAGAGCTTTCTCCAATGTTTCCCAGTCTTCGCTGCCTCCGAACTCTATGCATCTACGCCAACACTCCAGGCCCAGTCGCCACAATGAAAGCACGCGTCTTTCTCTGAGACTGTTGCTTTGATAGCGCCGCTCAAGGTTACTTTTTCGGGCCTGAAGTCCTGTTAAAAAGAGCAGGTAATTGGCCAGAGCGGCAATCAACAGCAGTAGCTTCGGTGTAGATTCAGACCCAATCCCAAGTGCTCACTTTTTACATCCCTGAAGCCCTCTTCAATTTGCATACGGCGTTTGTAAACCGCCACAATCTTTGCCGGATTCCACTCGCGCTGAGCCAGGTTGCTGGCAAGCAACCAAGGTTCACGTTCGCGTCTGGCGGACTGTCGACTCAGTTTGTTTTTTGCAATTGAACCCGTGACGCGTTGGTGTTTGCGGCCCTTGGCGCAGTGCCGTACGCAGTACAAGTCGATGAAGTGTGGGGCGCTTCGCGTCATCTCCACACGACCAAGTGCCTTGGGTGAGGCGGCAGCCAAAGCATACAAATTCTTCACCGGTTGCCAGTCAGTTTGATCGCGACGATAAAGTTCGCGATTCCTTATCCGCGCGACATAAAACCAGCCCTGCGCGGCGACAGCCTTCATCCACGGTCGCCGAAAACCCGCGTCGGTGACCAGAATCGGGACGCAGTCATCAGGTAGAAATTCGGCCAGCGTTTTGAGTAGGCGGTTTTGATACTTGGGACAGCTCTCGCACTCGTGAACGCTTTCATAAACAGGAAATGAGCGGCCCGCCAGAGGGATCGATGCTCTTAGCAAAAAGGCTGTGCCTGAAGCGTCAATTCGAGACCAGTCGACCAGGATCAAAGGATGCTTCAACGAACCCAGCAATGCCCGAAGCATTACCCAATAGAACAATGGACGCTCTGATCTCAAGTGTTGATTACCCAGCAACCGATCTACGCGCTTGATCGAATGCTTGGGGTAAGCGCGCCCGTCATGAAACGACCAAGAGCGGTCAGCGTCAGGCGATGTCCATGCAGTAACGAACTGACACAACTCATCAGTGATGTCAGGCGGCGAGAATGGATAGAGGGCAGTGCTTGAGCGAGCGCTCTGTGTAAAAATCGGATGGCCTGCATGGGGTCGGTTTCTTGTATTTGTGTGGTGCAAACCAAGTTGCCGACTCATGCAGGTCTCTTCAATATTCCAACTTCTTGATTTTCTGTAAGAAAAATCGGGGATCCCTCAGGGCCTGTCCCCATTTACGTGTTCAATTCTGAGAATTTTTTACGAATATACTCAGTTAACCCAACCAAGTCTTCAAAGGCAGTAGAGCCAAACTCAGGCTCATACTTGGCAAGATAGCTTTCAGAAGAGTGCCCTAAAGATTGGGCTTTAGTCTCTACTTCCTTAATATATGCGGGCTCAATTACCCAATTCATGCCAGAGGACGCATAACGCTCACAACCTATCAGCACCCAAGAAATCAAGCCATTATATGAACCAATCAGCTCATTCAAAATAGAGATAATATATTCATTTTCTTTTTCAAATCGAAAAGCTATATATGGAGGAAATCTCGAACGATCCTCTCTTTCAAAATGATCACGTATCCAGACCTCTGGATTACGCTGCCCATATTTTCTCCACTCAAGTGCATTCAAGTCATGAAGAATATTAAGCAGCTCACCTTCCGAGTCTAAAACTCTAGTCACGCCCATTACTTCAACCCCTTCAACTTATCAGAGATCGACACTCCGCCCGGGTTAATATTTTTAATATGCTGCTCCCAATCCCCTTTAGGAATAGGGTTGGACGATAGCCGTGGATCATAAACATATCGACCATCAGTATAGACCTGGTGATAAAACTGACCCGGCTCTTTAACTCCATTCTCATAAACATTTAAATCGCCAGCTCTCGCAGGGCGAACTTCAATAACCGCCCCTTTACCACCAGAAGCATCAAACAACTTGCTTGCAATATCTGAACAGTCTGTCCTGGAACAACTCACCATGTTTTTAATTTGCGGGCTCTCCATTGCATCAACAACAGACTTGCTCGGCGGAAACTCTGGGTTAACCGGACGGAATGGGCGATCCATTCCTGGAGGAATAACCTCGTCTACCTTTCCGGCAGCGCCACCAGTAGCTTTTTCACCACCCGCAAAATAATCCGGAGGCAAATCACAAGGCCCAGTGTTGTGTACCCAGGTCTTGAGCTCGCCAACGTAGAACGTATGCCCCACATCGACCGTCAGATTGTATGTTTTGCCCTCGGGCAGGTATAGCTCAAGCGATTCGACTTCGGACGAGGTGTTTTCGGTGTCGCCATCAGCCAGTGACTGCAGCAGATCACCCGGTTCCAGATCTTTGACAGGAATGAAATCACGTTTGGCGGGTACATAGAAGGGGTGGCTCGGCGTAACCAGCAGGGTTTCGCCTTCCGCTGCGCCAGCGCCACGAACACTTTTGAGCTTGAGGCGGTAGATCGGCTGATCCGAACGCTGATGCGTTGCCAGAATGGCAGCAGCGAACGGCTTGCCCCCTTTCTCAGGCTTGCTCCAGACAACATCTCCCACCTTGAGCGACTCAATAACGCGGTCGCCTTGCGGTGTAGAAACTTTCGTACCCGCAGCAAAGCAGCAAGGCCCCTTCGTTACAGGGGTTCCCGTTGTGCCTTTTGCACCACCATTCAATCCACCGTCCAACACCAGCCCTAGTCCGACACCCGTAGCCGTTGCCACAGCTGCGTTCGCCCTGACAACGTCAATTCCGTTGCCTTGCATGGTGTGCAAGACATCCAGATACCCCTTGAGCCGAACTTCCTCCGGCCAATTCATGACCGAGTCAAAAGCTGCCTCCAGATCGGTAGCAGCGCAACTAGGGCAATTGACGGCCCCCATCACCCACAACGCTGATTTCGAACTGGAACTGACAAGTCCCTCCATGACGGCCGCGAAGCCTTCAGCGCTACCTACTCCCTTGGCATTGAGGATTTCGGCTTGATACCTTGGATCATGCCGATACTTGTATGGATCGACCAAAGCAATGTGGTCGAGCAGAGCTTTGACTGAATCTCTGTCTTTAAGCAGCTCCTTCAAGCCCAGCCTTTCGTCGTTGTAGTCAGCTAGAGTGACCCGGAATAACCCCGTATTCTGCGACTGCGAAACTTCTGTTCGCAGGAAATTCGCCGCTGCATTGGTCTTACCGTCGCTTTCACTGAAGGCTGCGCTCCAGCCCTTGTCCACCATTGCTGCGGCCGTGCGTAGCAACTCAGTCCGAGCTTGATCTTCACTAATCCCTCTTTCAGAGGCATACCGATTTACGCGTTCATCATCGGAAGCAAATTTGATCTCATCCGGGTGCAACTGGCGGTTGAAGGAAGTAGCGTTCTTGGCGATGTCGATACCTGTTTGCAGGTCCCCACCTACCAAACCCGCCGCCGTCAAACCCACCAACTGCGATGCTGTGAGCTGAAACTTCGGATTGTTTTTGACAATTGCGGCCAAACTGTTGCTCAACGCCTCGTTGGCGCCTGCCGCCGCCGCACCCGTGGCGAACCCCTTGCCTGCCGCCTCACTCAGAAGTCCGCCGACGAGGGCATGCAGAATTGTTTTCTGGAGACTGCCATCAGGCCATTTTTGTTTCTTCGCATAATCGCCAACTGCGTTGAAGGCCACGGCCTGCAAAACGGCTTGCGCCTGAGCAGTCATTGACGAACCAAGATTGTCTCCGAAACTCCCGCCATTTACCGCCGTACTGACACCCGCCTGGAATAATCCTTGTGCACCGGAATAAGCACTGAATTTACCGATACCTTCAAGGCTGCTCAGATCAAAACCGTGAGTAGCCTTGTTGACGTTTTCGCCGGTCACGCCAAACGCATCATCCAGATAACCGCTGGTAAACCCGGCAGTAGCAGCCCCGACGGCATAGTTTTTCAAGTTGTCTTTGGATGTGATGTCTTTAAGTACGGCACCAACATTCCCACGGTTGTTGATCGTACTCACAGCGGCAGAACCGGCCATCGAAGTGAGAACGCTGGAAACCATCACGTTGCCCCAACCAGCTGCTGCGGTCCCCACCGCGGTGCCTGCCTGGACCATAGCGGTGCTACCAGCCGCTGCCATTGCCGATCCACTTCCGACGCCAGCTCCCGCAACGCTACCAACAGCAGCGCTCGCCGCGCCTGCCGTGAGCACCGTTACCACAATGATGATTGCTAGCATCGCACCTTGGCCCAGGCTCGAGCTGCTGTACTTGAAAGACTCGTGAGTCTCCTTAATCAAGTTCCAGTCGACGTCGCCACGCTTCTCGGCCTCTTTAAGCCAAGCCAGCTGAGGATCGGCCTTGACCATCGCATCGATACTTTCGCTGACTGTTTTTTTGTTGATGTCTTTGACGTCGATATGCAAACCATCAACAGCTTTGATCACCAGATTCCCTTGTGCGACCAGTTCGCTCTGGCGCAGGGTTTCGTCGGTGTGCCCCTTACCGTTCATGGAGTTCCAGGCCATGCTGGTGCTGCTTTTTTGATGGCTTTCCTGATCGAGGTCCTTAACCCCCTCAAAGGTGATTGAACCGCCGCTTTGAAGAACCAGATCTTTACCGCTGTTCAGCTTTGCAACCTGATAGCGCTGATCACCACCACTTGCCAATACCAGATCGCCGCCGGTGTTGATCTCACTGCCGACATGAGTAACTTTGGTGACTTCGTCACGTCGGGTCTCTTTCTTGCCGAAGCTCCCCTTATTCTTTTTGTCGTATAACGAATAGTCGCTGTCTTGTGCCGCGAGCACGTCGAGATTATTTCCAGCAACTAAATAGGCCTCATCGCCAGCAGTGATACGGCTCGAAATCAATGCGAGGTCGTTAGCTGCACGGATCGCTACGTTGCCGCCGGCAGTTATGGTGCTGGCAACTTGTTTAACGTGATCTTCTTGCGTGGTGAGCTTTTTGGTCTTCGAGTAAGAATGACTTTCGTCGGCACCTGAGGCCACTGTCACATCGCCTTCAGCCAGAATGACAGCGTTGCGCTTGGCATCAATCGCACTGGCTATCGCAGTGAAGTCACGGCCAGCGCTCACTGCTACATCGCGTCCGCCACTTACGCTTGAGCCGACTTGAGTAATCGAACTTCGCTCTCGCCCGCCGGTTTCGATGCTTATCTGTTGTGCCGATACGATATTGACGTCACGACCTGCCTCGATTCTGGTGTCCCGACCACTGGCCATGACACTGCCGCTGTTGGTTACATCGCGCGCCGCACTGATGGTCAGATCATTGGCAGCTTCAATGCGGGCGGCACTGTCCAGATAACCACGATACTGGGCATAACCATTCTGACTGAACTCTGCACCCGTTACTGAACGCTCGTTGATGACGTCCCCGGTGAGCGCCACCATACTGACGTCGCGCCCGGCGATTATGCCGCCCGATTTGTTGACGATATTATTACCGGCCATTAATTCGAGACGGTTGCCTGCCTCAATCAGACCGCTGTTGGTCATATCGAGAGCAGCTGTAGCAGACAAGTTGTTCGAAGCCCGAAGCGTACCGGCGTTGTCCAGATCGCCACCGGCAATCAACGTCACGTCGTTACCCTGAATCAACGCCCCGTTCGGCGCCAATCGGTTATTCGCCTGAGCCAGATACAGCACTGGCACCAACACTTTCTCACCATTCACTTCGTGCTCTTCGAGCCAGACGATGTCGTGGGTCAGTGCCGCCACTTGTTGCGCGGTCAGGGTGACGCCCATCGACAGGTTGAGCTGATCCTTGCTGGCAATGGCGTTGTTCATCAGGTACTTGAACATCGCTTCGTCGGAGTTCTGCCCGTCGATGAAACGCTGACCGGTGCGCTCGACGACCGCTTGCTGGATCATCCGCTGTTCGAAGAAACCGTCACCCAAACGCTTGGCGCTGATGTCCGGGTCGTAGCCGAGTTTTTGCAACAGGTAATCCGAGCTTTCGAATTTCTTCAGGTCGGTGAGAACCGGGTTGGTTTCGATCAGGTATTTGTGCGGGTTGGACCGCACACTGGTGTCGGGCAGGCCTTTGACAGGTGGTGCGTAGATCAGCGCGTTACCACGGTTGGGCAGCAGCACGCCGACGGGTCCGTCAGCAGCGGTTGCACCCACGTTGAACTGAGCGGTTCTGTCGTTGAGATTCAGCGAGGCTGCATCGCTCAGCGCGAGGTCGCGTTTTTTCACCGAGACCGGGTCGTTATTGTCGAACTGGAACTGGGTCGACGGCCGAGCAGGCATGCCGACCGTATGACGTGTCGACTCGCCGGACAGCGTATCGATGGTCCAGGACCGCGCAGGTACCAAGGTTTGTTCGCTACCCCCTTTGCCGCTCAGGCGGAACATGCCGTTGTCGCCAACTGGCAGACTGAAGCCGGGCAATGTCAGCGGGTTGACCTGTTGCTGAGCCAGGTCCGGTGGTAGCTGACTGTTGAGGCTGATGACGGTGGGTTTGCCAGTACCGGTCGCGCCAGTGTTGGCGTTACGAGAGGTCCCGGCAGCGCCCGCGCTGTAGGCTTTTTCAACTCCATTGCTGATTTTGTTGCTGGCGTTGATGGTGACATTGCCGGCGGCCTGGATGATCGCCGAGGCGAACCCTGAAGGGTCGGAGGTGACGATCTTTTCACTGAAAACGGCATTCTTTATGAAGTCTGGAGCTTCCGTTCTGGCTCCCGAGGAATAGAGCGAATCTCCGAACCTGACGGCCTGACTCTGTTTATTCAAAGAAATGATGGTCGAGCCAAACGTCTGGAACCAGTTGTCCGCCTCGCCTTTGGCCCCATATCTGACGACCTTGGAAACTACCCGTGAATCGTCTTCGTTGGCGTTCCAGAAATGCAGATCTTTGTTGTAGTCCGCATCGTTGTACATGTTGTACGCAACGACTTCGTTCCATTGAGCAACAGAAAGCCCTCCATTGACGTATTTGCGGGAGACGTAATCGCCAGTGGCGGTACCCGAGTTCTCGAAGTTGGCCACATTGATATTGATGTTTCCAGACGCGGCGATGGACGAATTCGAGTTCAGGAACGATCCACCAGCAACATCAAAGTTTTTTCCGGAAGTAATCGACGCGGCTTTGGAACTCTCTCCTTCCGAAATACTGACCTTAAACTTCTGCTCCCAGACCAGGTGAGACGGTAGTTTGCCTCCCTGGAGATCTGTCCAATTGAGCGGAAGTTGATCACATGAATAGCAACGCACCCCAATATCCGACGAGTACATCTCGGAAACCGTCTTGAACTGGTCTCTGCGGTTAACTATCGAATCCGCCTTGATCGAGAAGTCGCCGGTACTTTCCATCGTCCCGGAAAGGTTCTCCACCATCGCTGCGCGATTACCGGCATCGTCCCGCGCGATGTCGATTCCGCCGAGGCTGTAAACATCGGATTTCTTGTTGCTGAAGCTGCCCACGCGAAGCTTCATGTCGCCACCGCTGAACAGGAACCCGCCCTGATCGTTGAGCAGTGATGACGCCGTCAGCTTCATACCCGACGCGCCTGCCAACGTGCCGTAGTTGTTAATGGTGCCGGCATTCAGGCTCAGATTGTTGGCGGCGCTGAGGCGGCCATAGTTGTTGACGCTCGCCAAGCCACCGCGCGCACCTACGATCGTATTGCCCCCGGCCGCGATACTCGTAGCGCTGGTCAGGTTGAGGGTGGAGGCGTCCAGTTGCAGATCACCCAGACTGCTCGTTCGACCATTGCCGCCGTAATTGCCAGTCAGTTGGATATCAAGGCTGCCATCACTGGCAACCAAGCCTTCATTCGTCCAGTTGCCACCGCGTCCCACCAATTGATTGGAAGCGAGCAACTGCCCGCTCGCCGTCTGCACAAAATTGCCGACATTCACCGTCAACCGCCCCGCCTGAATCACGCTGCTGTTGGTCCAGCTGTCCGCGTTCAG